>JAKBCQ010000514.1 GCA_021807585.1 Planctomycetota bacterium
TTTGGCGAGTTCGGAGATGAGCGGATCGCCCGGGTCGGGCCGCCGAGGCGTGTGGACGGCGCGGATCCCCGTCGCGAAGTTCGCAACCTTCCTCGACGCTCTCGCCAAAATCGGCGAGCCCGTTCGAAAACGGATCTCGTCCGAGGATATCAGTCGCAAGTTCTACGACGTCGAGGCTCGAATTCGCAATAAAAAGAACGAGGAGGCGAGGCTTGTCAAGCTGCTCCAGGAGGCGACGGGGAAGCTTAAAGACGTCCTCGACGTCGAACGCGAACTGACGCGCGTCCGCGAGGAGATCGAGACGATGCAATCCCAGATCAACCAGTGGTCGAGCCTCTCGGCGCTCTCGACGGTGACGATCTCTCTCGTCGAATTTCGCGATTACGTTCCTCCCGAATCGCCGCGGCTTCGCGTCCGCGTTTCGCGCGCATTCCTGGGATCGGTCGAGCGCGTCGGCCAAACGTGCAAATCGTTGATTGTTCAGTTCGTCTCTTTCGTCCCCTGGCTCCCGTTCTGGATCGTCGGAGCGGCGTTCGCGTGGGTCGCGTTTCGCGTGATCAAACGGTTCGCAAGATTGCAAATTTCGACGACGAGGAGAATTTGATACACAAGAATCATTCATTATATCAGTTGTTTATCCGTTGGACACGATCCGAAGCGGGTCGCGTTTGAGTTCGCAGACGAGATCGAACCGATCGACGCGGACGACGTCGGCGATATCGTCGGAAAGCCCGAGAGCCGTCACTCGGCGGCCGCCGCGGCCGAGGACGATCGTTCGTCGTATCGCTTCGGGCGACGGATTCTCCGAACCGATCGAGCGGAAAAGCCGATCGACGATCAGAGCCGAATCGTTCGCGTAATCGAAACGGCTCGATCGCGATTCGTCGCCGCCGATCAGCCGCGCCCCGATCGCTCCCGCGAGGAGCGAGTCTTCGAGGCTGATGAAACCGTCGGTTCCTGAACAAATGATGTGAATATCACAATTGGCTTTGATCAAAGCGTTCGTCGTCGCCGAAAAATTGACGAACGCTCCGATCAGCACGCGTTCGGCTTCGAGCGAGGCGAGTACGGCGCGGGTGCCGTTCGTCGTCGTCATGACGATCGTCTTCTCGGCGCAGCGGTCGCGGTCGCACGAACCGGGCGAATTGCCGAGGTCGAATCCAGGGATCGGCACGCCTTGCCGTTCTCCCGCGAGCAACGCCGCGCCGCGGGGGAACTCGCCCGCCTTTTGGAGAGCCTCGTCGATCTCAAGACACGGGACGATCGCGGTCGCTCCCGCGGCGAGCGCGTGAACCATCAGCGACGTCGCGCGTAAAACGTCGACGACGACCGCGATTCCCCCCGCAAGCGATCCCGCGGGAATCAGGCTCGGCAATAAATGGACGGACACGCCGCGGATCGGATCGGTTCGATTCATGTTTTTATCAGTTTGTGAGCGTTAATCGTTACATAACCGGGCGCCCGCGAACGTGACGCGGCGCGGCCGGATCTTTACAATAAGGCGATCGTTCGCGATTGTCGAATCCGCGGCCGAAAATACGAATCACCTCGACCGATCGTCGAGCGAGCGAATTCGAGAGAATCATGAAATATCCAAAAAGATATCATTCTTTCATTATTTTGGTTCTAATATGCGGCGGTTTGATCGCGGCCGCGATCGCCGCGGCGGAACCCGTCGCGGGAGACCGGATCGCGATCGGCGACGACGCGACGTTGTTCATTCCCAGGGGTTACAAGCCCGAAGGCGATTCGGTTCGGGTGTTTTTGCACCTTCACGGAGCGGCGAGCGCGGTCGAGGCGGCGCTGGTGTCCAACGAACGCCGCGCGGTGTTGATCGAATTCAATCGCAAAGGTCTTTCCAGTGTTTATACGAAACCGTTTTCGGATCCCGCGCTTTTTCCCAGGCTGCTCGATTCGGCGATGAACGCGATCAAAGAGAAACGATTCGCGAAGGCTCCAAAGCCGAGCGAGGTGATCGTATGCTCGTTCAGCGCCGGGTTCGGCGGGGTGCGCGAGATGCTTAAGGTTCCGAGCGCGTTCGAACGGATCGATGCGCTGATATTGGCCGATTCGTTGTACGCGGGATATGATGGAGATATCAAGAATCGAGTGGTTGATTCCAAGGCGATGGAGGGCTTCGTCAAGTTTGCGCGGGAAGCCGCGGCGGGACGCAAGTCGATGCTGATCTCGCACTCCGAGGTCGTTCCCGAAGGCTACGCGAGCACCGCCGAAACCGCGAGTTATCTGATCAAACACGTGGGCGCGGTTGAAACGGCGACCGAGACGAATTGGGGAGACGGCTGGATTCAAACGCGAACCGCGGTCAAAGGTCGCTTCGTCGTGCTCGGCTTTTCGGGAAACGAGGGGATCGATCACCTCCGCCATCTCCGCCGCGAAGGGGAGCTTTGGGATCGATCGCCAAAATAATCATTAAGTTTTCGCTATTAGTTAAACAGCTATAATATATTTACTATTTTTTATCAAGGTTATTCGGCCGGCGAAAACTTTCAGCGGATCTCATAATGATTGATCGTGAACGAGGAGGTAACCGGAAGTGTCGAATATCGGCGTGGAGGATTGAATCGTAATGCCCGGTCGTGTCGTGTTGGCGATGAGCGGAGGGGTCGACAGTTCGGTCGCGGCGTACCTGCTTAAAGAGCGGGGTTACGACGTGATCGGACTGTTCATGAGGACGGGTGCGCACGGCGACGATCCCTCTCGGCGAGCTAAAACGTGCTGCTCGGTGACCGATTCGCTCGACGCGCGCGGCGTCGCCGATCGGCTCGATATTCCGTTCCAGGCGCTCGATTTCGAGAAGGATTTTGAGCGCATCATCGATCGATTCGCCGACGAATACCTCGCCGGACGAACCCCCAATCCGTGCGTTCTGTGTAACAGCAGGCTCAAATTCGGTAAGCTTTGGGCGTACGGGCGCAAGGCGGGCGCCGATTTCATCGCCACGGGACACCACGCGCGGATCGTCGTCGATCCAACCGGCCGATCGCGCGTCGCTCGCGCGATCGATCGCGGCAAAGATCAATCATACGTTTTATTTGAGATACATAAAGAGATTTTGCCGAAAGTTCTGTTCCCCGTCGGCGAGCTGACGAAAGCCGAGGTGCGCGCAATCGCTCGCGAGATCGGCCTTCCCGTGCACGACAAGCCCGACAGCCAGGAAATCTGCTTCGTACCGGATGATGATCATGTCTCGTTTGTACGGTCGCGTCGACCCGACGCGGTTTTGGCGGGGTCGATCGTCGATGAATCGGGAAGAAAGCTCGCCGATCATCAGGGGATCGAGGCGTTTACGATCGGTCAGCGCAAAGGGCTTGGAATTGCGATCGGCGAACCACGATATGTCGTTCAGATCGAGCCGATCTCACGGACGGTGACGATCGGCCCGCGGGAATCGCTCGATCGACCCGGGTTAATCGCCGCGCAATTCAACTGGCACGTCGAGCCGCCCGCGACGAACAAGCCGATCGCGTGCCAGGCTCAAATCAGGGCTCAGCATCGCGCCGTGGGGGCGTCCGCGATGCGCATCGCAAGCGATCAAGGCGATGAGCGCGTTGAAGTCCGGTTTGAAATCCCTCAGCCCGCGGTCGCTCCCGGGCAGGTCGTTACGATCTATCAGGAAGATCTCGTCCTCGGCGGCGGCTGGATCGAATCGGCGATGACGAGCGATTGAAACCGTCCAATGATCGAGGCTCGCGTGTCGCGTCGCCGAGTCGTCCGAGGTTGAG
>JAKBCQ010000515.1 GCA_021807585.1 Planctomycetota bacterium
GGTCACGAGATCTTCTTTAGGGGTGAGTACGATCTTTTCAAAAGACGATGATACATATTCCGCTGTTAGCGATGTGGTTGTGATCATTTGAACTGGAATACTTTCTACAAGATTCGGCCTCAATGACGCTCGCCTAAACATATCAATGGAAAATCCGCCCCAGTTACTTAAAGGTAAAGTTATTTCCTTGCCTATTCCGGTCCCCCATTTAAGCGAAAGAGAAAATGGAGGTAAGATATCCTCGGTAGAATCGATCTGTCGACTTATCGCTTCTAAAAGTTGTTGATCTGTAGAAGGAGAATCCTCGATCTTGGCGGTCATCGTTTTAATTCCCGAATCGCCCTCGGAAGAAATTTTGAACGTTTTACCCGCTTCGAGTTCGTGACCCCGGAATAATCGTCTGATGTCCACTTGCCTTCCGGGAGATGAATTACTGTCTTCACGATCGATGAAAACATCTTCTCCTCTGGCTCGAAGCGTGCTCCAGATCGAGGAGAAATCGCCGTTCGCCGATAAGATATTGATCGCTTCGAGAACTGTCGTTTTTCCGCTATTATTCGTTCCGACCAGCAGGTTCACTCGACCCAGATTATTGATCTCGAATCGGCCGAATCCACGGAAATCCTCGATCAGCAAACTTCTCAGTCTCAATTTCTGATCGAGAAGAATCCAAGGATCGTCGGGATTTCGTTGAATCATCTCGCAACTCTCTTCGGTAAAGCCCGTCTGTCCAAAAATCTCTCATCGTTCATATTGTCAGTTTGACCAAGATCTCGGATTTACGCAATCGTTTCCCCGGCATTACATGTGTCGAAAAAGTTCATTACCGCTCGACTCGCCTTGACCGATCCTCACCTTGTTTCTAGACTTCCGCGTCTCTTTGGAGGGATTCAAGGTGAGCGCGATCGATACCGAAACGAACGATTCGCGGACGATCGATCACGATCCCAACCGCGATCGCGATCCCCTCGCCGAACGCGTTTGGCGAGCCTGGAAAACAAAGGGTTCGCGCTACGTTTGGCATAAAGCGATGCGCCGCGGGCTCGCACGCTGGCCGGCGCTCAAACGCAAAATCGTTTACGCCGATCCCCGCGCCTATTGGACGATCCGAGGAGGCGACGATTACTTCCTCGAACAGGAAGGACAACCGGCGCGAACCGCACGGGCTCACTGGATCGCCGATCGCATCGCCGAATATCGACCCGATTCCATCCTCGAAATCGGCTGCGGCTACGGCAAACAAATCCGCGCCCTCCGCGATCGAATCCCGGTCCCGATCGTCGGAATCGACTTCAGCCCGTCGCAACTCGAGTTCGCGCGCGATTATTTACATGGATATGAAGATATCCACTTATTCTTAGGATCGGGCGATCGCTTGCCGTTCGCCGATCGTTCGTTCGATCTCGTACTGACTTCGGCGGTGATCCTCCACAATCCTCCCGCCATCGCCGAGCGGATTCGGCTTGAAGTTGTTCGCGTTTCGCGACGTTTCGCGGCGCACAACGAGGATCTCGATCAAACGTATAATCGTTACGGATACGACACCGCGGCGTGGTATCGTGACCGCGGCGCCCGCGTGCTTGAAGCGGGGCCTTTTCCCGCGGCGTGCTCGGCCGAAGCCTCCGTTCCAACCCAATTTTGTGTGGCTGAACCTTGGCGATCGCATTGAGCGTTGAGAAGAAGCACGAGCGAGCCCCGGAAACGCCCGCCGAGACGGCGCGCGACGACCGCCGCGCCGTACGCGACAGCCTGCTCGTGACGATCGGCGGCCAAATCGAGCAGGTCGCGGGAACATTGACCGCGTTCGCACTCCGTTGGATGCTCGATCCCGCACGCCTCGGAGTCTATTCAGGGCTCCGGCTTTATCTTGATAACACGAATCGATCGAGCCTCGGAGTCAGCCTCGGCGCCGCTCAAGAGATCCCGATCCTCCTCGCCGCGGGACGAGACGACGAGGCGACGCGCGTCGCCAATGTCGCTTACACGACCAATACCGTCACGTGCGTGATCTACGCGGTCGGTCTTGTCGTCTGGTCAATTTTAAGAACCCCGCTCTTGCGCAACGATCCCCTCGCCGAGCTCTGGACGCGCGGACTCTTGATCGTCGCGGGGCTCACTCTGATCAAACGATATCAAGATTTTTTGATCGTCGTTCTGAGGGCGCGGCGCGAGTTCGCACTCTTAACCCGCATGGCGGTGCTCGATTCGCTGATCGGCGCCGCGGGGACGATCGGCGGGATCGCGGTCGCGGGGTTTTGGGGACTGTTGGCGTGCGTCGGCGGGCTTTTGCTTTTCAATATTGCATATTTACATTATTATAATAGCGTTCGTTTTCAGTGGCGGTGGGAGTCGACGACGATCGGACGGCTGATGAAGGTCGGCCTGCCGATTCTGGCGAACACCGCGATCTTGGGCGCGGCGATGAATCTTGATCGCGTTTTGATTCTTTGGCGCGTTCCTGGGGGAGAGAAGGCGCTCGGGTTGTATTCGATCGCGCTTATGGGGACATCGTGGAGTCTCGATCTCGCGGGCCGAATTGTTATTGTTATGTATACATATTTCCAAACGACATTGGGACGGACGAACGATTTGGTCGAGACGGCTCGGCAGGCGGCGCGTGCGACGTTGGCGCAGGCGACGCCGCTGGCGGCGGGGAGCGCGATCGCGTATGTCGTGGGCCCGGTGTTCTTAGGTTTGATGATCCCGAAATATGCCGAAGGATTACCGGCATTACGGCCGCTTTTGCCCGGGATGTTGTTGATGGCCTCGGCGTGGCCGGCTCGACAGTTTTTGATCACGATCGATCGACCTTATCGGCTGTTCGCGGCGACGGCGGTCGGGCTCGCCGCCGCGTGGTTCGCGGGATCGATCGGCGCCGATCGCGCGGGAATTGTCGGAGTGGCGTGGGGGATGACGATCGGATATTCTTGTATCTATTTACTAACGAGTTTTACGGCGTTCGCACCGGCGCTTTCACCGCGCGGTTGGCTGGAGCTTCAGGGGCGGTTGGCGGCGACGACGGCGTGGTACGCCGCGAGCGCACTCGTCGCGGCGCACGCCCCGCTGGGAAATCCGCCTCGGTATCTCGAATACGCGCTTCGGCCCGCGATTTTGGCGATCCTGGCGGGTCCGATGCTCTGGCGTTGGGGCGTGAAGCACGAGTGGGGAGGGTTGTTCCGCCGCGGATCGCGGAACGCGCGAGCGTGATCTTCGAGGGCATGAATGCTCAATCTTGTATACGTAATCTTGTTATTCCTGATCGCCGCGGGGGCGGGGCGGGGGGCGCTTCGACTGATCGGAGTCGACCCCGTCGACGCGATCGACGCGTGGGCGTATTCGCTTCCGCTCGGGCTCGGTTCGCTTGCGCTCGGGACGTTTTTACTCGCCGAAATCGGACGCTTATCTTCCGGATCGATCATTCTCGTTCTTGTCATCGCGGCTCTCATCGGTTTGATCGAGACTCGACGCGGCGGTTTGGGATCGATCGCGGCGATCGCGCCGCGCAACCCGCTATCGTGGGCCGTGCTTGCCGGAACGCTTTTCGTCGCGTGCTCTCCCGTCGCCGACGGCGACGCTCTCTGTTATCATTTGCAAGTACCAAAGATTTTTTTGAATGAACATCAAGCTGTTTTTGAACCTGATTTACATGAGACGATTTATCCTCTCGTCACCGAATCGTTGTACGCCATGGCGCTCGCGACGCTGGGTCCGACGGGATGCCGGCTTGTTCAGTGG
>JAKBCQ010000516.1 GCA_021807585.1 Planctomycetota bacterium
CCTCTCCGCTTGCGGGGAGGGTTGGGGAGGGGTCGATTTTTGTGCGCACGACGAGGAACGTATCGTCATGAATGGAGAGGAATCGACGGTCTATAAATGCAATTCGATTATCGTATTTAACGATATGGTCCTCGCTTAAGACGGTTTTCTTCGTCGGCGTGTATCGGGAGTGGATGGGCATGTGAATCCGGAACAACCGAGCATCTCGGGCGGCTTGACCCGATCCGACTCGATCACGATTCCTTGACCTTAACCGTTGTAAACTTGGGGTTTATATGATGATTAGGAAATTTGAAATCGGTCAATTTCTGGGTGTCTGGATTCTGGGGCGAAATCGGTCAATTTCCGGGTGTCTGGATTCTGGGGCGATCGCGACCTCGAAGCGTTTTGCTCGACGACGACATTCCATCAATCGGGTTTAAAATCAGCCGGGATTCGACGCTCGGTTTGACCGCTACGGCGATCGGTCCTAGATTTCGCGGGGCGGGCGCGGTTCGGATTTCGCGCCCCGATACCGGACGGAACGTTATCGACCGCGACCGTTTCGATCCTGAACAACCGAGAGAGGATCGCTTCCGTGAGCATCGTAACGCCTTCAACCGTGCCTTCGATCGAACTCGAAAAGAAAGCCCCGTTTCGACCCAAATCGGTCGGCGATTTTCAGGCCGCGGGGCTCAACCCGGCGCTCGTTGAAAGCCTCATTCTCAAGCTTCTCCTCAACATCGGAGTCGCATCTGGTCGGAAAATCGCCGAGGAACTCGGCATGCCGTTCGGTCCGTTTCCCGAATTTCTTCGACAACTGAAAAACCAGCAAATCGTCGCGTACACGAACGCCGCGACCGCGAACGATTATCTTTATTCGCTCACCGATACCGGCCGAGCCCGCGCCAAGGTCTATCTTGAAGAATGCGCCTACGTGGGCCCCGCCCCGGTCCCGTTCGCCGATTATGTCGAATCGATCGCGGCGCAAACGATCAACAACGAACAACCCAAAGAGGAAGACCTCCGCCGCGCTTTCGCCGATCTGCTCATCTCCGAGGAGATGTTCCGCTTGCTCGGCCCCGCGATCAATTCAGGGCGCGGCATGTTCTTATACGGTTATCCTGGGAACGGCAAGACGAGCATCGCCGAGCGGATCACCCGCTGTTTCGGCACGACGGTTTGGATCCCGAAGGTTCTCAATATCGAGGGACAGATAATCAAGTTATATGATCCTGCTAATCATGAGTCGATCGCGGCTCGGCAATCGGGGATCCTCCGCGACGACGAACAAGACAACCGTTGGATCCAGATCAAACGGCCGACGATCATCGCCGGAGGCGAGCTGACGATGGACAACCTTGAAATCTATTTCGACCCGATCACCAAGATCAGCGAGGCGCCGCTGCAAATGAAAAGCAACAACGGCACGTTCCTGATCGACGACTTCGGCAGGCAACGGATGGCGCCGATCGAACTCCTCAACCGCTGGATCGTCCCCCTCGAAAAACGATACGACTTCCTCAGGCTCGCCAACGGCAAAAAAATTCGCGTTCCGTTCGATCAATTAATCCTTTTTTCCACGAATCTTGAACCCAAACAATTGGTCGACGAGGCGTTCCTTCGCCGGATCCCCTACAAGATCAACGCGGCCGACCCGACCGAAGAGATGTTCCGCGAGATGTTCCACATTTTCGCGCCCAAACTCGGGTTTGAAGAGGTTAATGAAGAATCGTTGAATTACTTGATTAAAAATCATTACAAACGTGTTGAACGTCCGTTCCGCTGTTGCCAGCCGCGCGACCTTTTGCTTCAAATCCGCAACTACTGCGTTTACAACGACCTGCCGCTCGAAATCACGAACGCGTACTTCGATTTTGCATGCGGGAATTATTTTACGGTGATGTGAGTTTACTTTAGATTTCTAGAATGTTTTATCATGATCATCGAGCATAAGCGCGGGGAAGCCGGCCTGAATAAAACGGCGATCGCACGTCAAGGCGTCGATCGTCGCGGATTCGTTCATCACGACGAATGAGACGCAATCGCACAAACCCCATGATTTATCGCGGAGCCGCGCGTACAAATTTATGCTCGTCGCATTCGTTTATCAGGGCGATCACATACGATGTATCGATAAAATCCTTATTCGTGTTCAATATCGGCGCCTCCTGCAAGATACGAATCGATGCGTGAGGCGAAATCGGCAGCCGCCTGGATTTTGATTTCCTTCAATTTCGACAATGCGCCTTGATCCCCTGCCGCCGGCGATTTCGCGTCGCCAAAACGGCGAATCAGACGATCAACCTCGTGAAGTTCGCTCTCATTTAGCGATTGAATGATATCAATGAGCTTTTCTCTGGTCGTCACGGTCTTCTCCTTCGCGATCAAAAATGACGCCGCGTCGCGGTTCTCAATTCCATGGCGAGATCATCGCCTCAACCGTCACGATCGACCGATTCAGCTCCGGCGATCGATGAGAACGATCCAACCATTATTCTCGTCGTGATCACAAATTCAGTCAATTCGACGACCGATCGACGATTCGACGATTCGTGAATTCGAAAACCTGATCTCGAATGATTTTCGAAGTTCGCCGGGTACGACGCTTGCGAATCGAACGATTTATCCCGATGATCGAGTCGCGAGTGAGAAAAGAAACGAGCGATCGGCGTCGATCGACGAAGCCGAATCGTTCAACCAATGAGTCGAACGAACCGACTCCGCGAGTTCCGAATTGCGAGTCACAAATAATCTTATATTGATAGGAATGAGTTCGATGCGGACACGATGGATGATTCTGTTCTCATTGATGCTTCAGTTCTCGTCCTTATGTTCGGCGTCTTTCGGCCAGGAGCCGCTCGCGGGAACCAAACTTTGGGAAAATCGCGGCGATCCCGCCCGACAAATGGTCGAGGGGATCCATCGATTTCTCGATCGCGAGATCGCCGCGAGCGCGAACGGCCGCGAACGCCTGTGGAAACGCGATTTCACCTCGATCACGGCTTATCAAAAATCCATTGAATCCAATCGTAATGATTTGATCAAAATCATCGGAGCGAACGCCCCTCGCGTCTCGCCCGTCGTCTTTTCATTTGAGAGGGCCTACGGCGATCCCGAATCGGTCGCCGAGGGGGGCGGAATCTTTCGCGTCCGATCGGTCTCATGGAGCGTTTACCAGGGATTTGAAGCCGAGGGATTGCTTCTCGAACCGATCGATCGCGACCCGATCGCGAACGTCGTCTATCTCCCCGACGCCGACGAAACCCCCGAGATCGCCGCGGGAATCGCGATCGCTCAGGCCGATTCCAAAGGTCGCTCGGGCTCGCAAAGCGTTTCGTCGGGAGTCGCCGCGAGGCTCGCGGCGGCGGGGTGTCGCGTCGTCGTCCCGACACTTGTCAGTCGAGCGCGCGATTACAAACCGCCGATCGATCGGAATCGACACACGAATCGCGAATGGATCTATCGACAGGCGTTTGAGGCGGGAAGGCATTTGATCGGTTACGAGGTCGACGAGGTTCGGTCGGCGGTCGATTGGTTCAAAAGCGTCAATCCACGCGTCAAAATCGGAGTCGCGGGCTACGGCGAGGGGGGATTGATCGCGTTTTACGCGGCGGCGATCGACCCTCGAATCGACTCGACATGGGTGCGCGGTTATTTTGAACCGCGCGAGAATGTGTGGAAAGATCCGATCGATCGCAACGTCTGGAATTTGCTGACCGAGTTCGGCGACGCCGAGCTCGCTTCGCTCGCGG
>JAKBCQ010000517.1 GCA_021807585.1 Planctomycetota bacterium
AAGGCGAACCGGGGCGAGAACACCCACGATCCGCTTGAACTTTTTGAAGAGGCGACCGACGGCGCGGTCGAATCGCTCTCGTCGGACCACTCGTTTCGATCGATTATCCGCCAGGTCATTTCGCTGGAACCGACCGATAACGACACGCTCTTCGCGCTTCGGCCGATCCGCGATTACGCCGCCAAAAGCCACTCTCAGGCGATTCTGATGAACGGTTTGGATGGGACGCTCTACCGCGAGGGTCCGTTCAACACGCGTTATGTTTACGAGGTCAAATCGATTCGGGGCGATTCGAACCGCCAGGAAGACGAGCGTTACCCGTCGCGTCGCGAACTCGCCGAGATGCGATCGATCTCAAGCGGTCTGAAAGGCGAACTCGCCGAGATCGCTCAGGCGATCGTCGGATCGATCCCCCCCGATCATATTGAAGAACGTGCACGCGCTGTTGAACGTTACCTGCGAGATTCAGGCCGATATTTTTATTCGTTAAAATCGACGGGGGGGGATCGGCGGATCGATCCCAATCTCGATTTTTTGATCAATCGCCGCGAGGGTCATTGCGCGTACTTCGCAAGCTCTCTGGCGTTATTGTTACGTTCGATCGGAGTTCACACGCGGCTTGTGAACGGATTTAAAGGGGGGGATTGGGACGAGATCGGTCGCGTTTTGTACGTGCGCGGCAAGCACGCGCACAGTTGGGTCGAGGCGCTCGTCGGTCGCGGCGACGACCGCGAGCCGATCTGGATCACGCTCGATCCGACCCCCGCGTCGCAGCGCGCTCGAACCGTCGCGAACGTCGGCGGAGTGGCCGAATTCTTTCGCCCCGCGGCCGATTTTCTCCGCACGCTTTGGTCGTTTTATATCGTCACATTCGATTCCGACCGCCAGAATCGACTGATTTATCAACCGCTGTTAAGTTTATGGCGCGAGGCGAGCAGCGGCTTTTTGGCGATCTGGGACGCTCTCCGCAACTTGTCAAAAGGACGCTTCCAGGCCAAAGATCTGAGCGCTTTTTTCAGCTTCCGCGGCTTCGTCGTATCGTTCGTCGTTCTGCTCGTCTTCGTGCTCGCGGCGACCGCGATCGCGCGGCTCGTCGGCCGCTTGATTCGCGCCGTTCGCGGCGAGGAGATCGATCAATCCCCGCTCGCCAAAGGCGCGCACTTTTATCGTCGCATGATGATGCTTTTAAATCGGATCGGTCTCGAAAAGCCCGATTGCGAAACTCCGCTGGAATTCGCTCGGCGGGCGCGTCGATCGCTTGCGACCGCGGGGGACGACGACGAGATCGCCCAAATCCCCGAGGCGATCGTCGACGCGTATTACGACAACCGCTTCGGCCGGCGCGAGCTCGACGACGACGAACTCGAAGGACTCGAGGCGAGTCTATCGCGACTCGAAGCCAAATTGATCGAGACGGCGCGGTGATCCCCTTACCTAAACCCGCTCGGCCTCAAGCTTGCCCGAACCGCGAACGAGCGGTTGATCAAGACGCGGGCCGCGCGCCGCGAACCCGTTTCAATCCATAATTGCAAATATTCTACACGGTTCTTATTGTCGATTCTTCGATCATACGAGGGTTCGAGAACCGACGTTATCCTCAAGGTTGGAAAGTGATCGCCATGAAAGTCGGACTCGTCGGTTTTACATCGGTGGGGAAGAGTACGTTGTTCGAGCTGATGACCGGGGCTCGGCCCGATCCTTCCAAGGTGCACTCGGGCCAGCTCGCGATGGCGACGCTTTCGGACCCGCGGCTCGATTTCCTCGCCAAGCTCCATCAGCCCAAGAAAATCACCCCCGCTCAGGTTGAAATCCTCGATACGCCGGGCTTGCTGCGCGGGACGCACGGCGACAATCCCCAACGCCTCGCTCTCATTCGCGAGGCCGACGCGTTCCTGATCGTCCTCGACGGCTTCACGTCGGGTTCAGACTCCCCGCTCGCTCTCGACGCGTTTCAAGAGGAACTCCTCTTCGCCGACCTGGGGGTCGTCACCAACCGCGCCGAGCGGTTGGAAGCGAGCGTCAAGAAGCCGCGCCCCGATCGCGACGCGCAACTCAAAGAACTTGAAACCGTCAAGAAGGTGCTCAAGGCGCTCGAGTCTTCAACACCCATCTCCGATCTGGATCTGACCGCCGAGGAAAAAAAGCCGATGCGATCGTTCGGACTCCTTACCGATAAGCCGCGCGTCGTCGTCGTCAACGAGATTCAAGGAAACCCGCTTCCCGAGTCTCTGCTCGCCAAGGCGCCGGGGGCGATCGCGATCGACGCCAAGCTCGAACTCGAACTTGCGCAGCTTGATCCTGACGAACGTAAGGCGTTTGGCGAGGAGATGGGAATCGGCGAACTTGGCAAAGACCGCGTGATTCGGGCAGCGTACGACGCCGCGGGAATCATCACGTTTTTCACCGCGGGAGAACCCGAGGTTCGCGGTTGGAACGTCGAACGAGGAGGAACCGCGGTCGACGCCGCCGGCAAAATCCACACCGATCTCGCGCGCGGCTTCATCCGCGCCGAGGTGACGCCGTTCGACGAACTGTTCCAGGCGGGGAGCGTTCGCGAGGCGAAGGCCCGCAATTTTCCCAAGCTCGAGGGAAAAGATTATCTCGTCAAAGACGGCGACGTGATGTTCTTTCGTTCCAGCGTTTGATCTCGAAGCATACTAAAGACATACATAGTATTGTATGATCTTATTGATGATAATTAATTGATTTTTGACGCGATCCCGGGTCGACTTCGGTCGATCGATTCGATCCGGGATTGTGAACATAAAGAGATCAAGGCGTTCGAAGAATCAATCCTTCTTCGATCGGATCGTCGGGCGCGATTAAGACGTCGCGGTTGGCGCGCCAAAGCGAATCGACCGCGGTTCTCGTCCCGTATACCCGCTTGGCGACTTCGGCGAGCGATTCTCCGCGGCGCGTCTTGGTAAAAGCGCCCCGGGCCGAACCGATGCGTTCCAAACCGGCTCGGTTCGCGCCGTTTCGGCTCGCTCGGGCTCGACTTGAAGCGTCAGGACCGGCGCCGTTTTTCTCTTCGATAACCGCGGCTTTCGGCTGTTGATCTTCACTCGATCGAGTGTTCGAGCGGGAACGCTCGGGCGTCCGAAGATTATCAATGATGCTAAAGTTATTGTTTGCTTTGTTTGATTCGTCGATCACGATCGGATGCGATTTGGAATCGGCGATTGGGGAATCCGAATCGTCTCGGTCGTGAGCGTGCCGGGTTCGCTCGGCGAGGTCTTTCGTCTCGCCGTTCGACTTGCCGGCGATCACCCGCCGGTCGATCGCGGTCGCGGGAGGACGAGTCGGGCGATAAAAGACGATCGCCGCCGCGGCGACGATCAGAAAGCTAAGGACGCAGCTTAGCCCCATGCTCGATTTCATGGGCCGGCTCCCGAATCATGTTGCGAATTCAATTGGCCTTAATCCTTTTAATCGGTTTTCGCTCGGCTCGACTTGAATGATCTCGATCGATTTGTTCCCGGTCGCTTTTCAATCGATCGATTGGGGAGAACTCGAACCCTCGGCTTCTGGAATCATCCGCAACAGCGTATCGAGCCGATCGGCTTCGGCGGCGACTTTATCGGTCCGGATTCTGACGATGCGAGGAAACCGGACCGCGACCCCCGATTTATGCCGCGTCGACCGGCGAATCCCATCGAAAGCGAGTTCAAAGACAAGCTCGGGTTTGATCGTCCGCACGGGACCAAATTTTTCAATCATCAACCTATG
>JAKBCQ010000518.1 GCA_021807585.1 Planctomycetota bacterium
TCGCGGATATCTGAACGACCCGTTCGAGCGCGTCGAACGCCTTGGGATCGCGAGGATCGGCGGAGGCGAATTCGATCCAACGCGCGAGAAAAACGGGCGTCGGCCAAGACTTCCATTTCCGATCCATCTTCTCTTTGATCGCTTGATCGTTCGGATGTTTCTCAGAATCGTCGGAAAGCTGTTGGAATTCGGTCCAGAATTTTGCTTCGGCGACCTCGAATTCCTTCACGATCTCGTCGAACGATTGGATCGCGGGCTTGGCCGCGGCCTGAGCGGCGGTCGCTCCGTTCTTCGGCTCCTGGCCGAGCGTTCCCGTCGTCGCCGCCAAGATCCATAAAGCTGTGAATTTGAAACCACGTAGCGAATCGATCATAATCCGACTCCTTTGCTCAAGCGACCGATCGTTACTCCGTGCTGAATCGGCTTCGATCGCTCGACGGAACCGCCGTGCGACGACCGTCATAATAAATCTTCGCGTCGGAAAAGCAAGACGCTATCCGTAAATGGAATGACGAGCGGCTCGGAATGACATGCGATCGACCGAAACGCGGGCCGATTGGCGACGCTCGCACGCTCGGTCGAACGCTCCGACCGCGAATCTCCCGCTCCCAGGGCGAATCGCCGATTGCGACGAAAGCATCGCGAATGCTTAGATAATCAATGATATAATAATATGTTTGTGGCAATTTCGTCTCTTGCCCGGGGCGTTGGATGTGGTACGCTCTTGCATCGCGAGCGGATGATCGTGGAATCCGAGCGAGGGTCGGGGCGAGCCGGGGGGGACCCGGACAATGGCGGCTTGTGAACCTGGTCAGGGCGGGAACGCAGCAGCCATAAACAACGCCATCATGTGTCCGGGAGCGCCTCCCCGGTTCACCCCGCCCCTCGGGCTAAACGACTCACCTCGCGTCGATTCGGGGATGTCGACCGCGCGTCTCCCCTTATTGGAATCGGCGGGGGACGAGTCGTCGCTCAGATCGGGTGATACTTAACGCCGCGCGTCGTCGACCCCGCGTGTTTCCCAACTCGAGCTGGAGCATCGAGCGTGCCGTCGTCCAACACCCTCGTCGATCTACCGACTCGATCCCAAGACGAAGGCTATACCGTCGTCGCGCGGCGGTATCGTCCGCAATCGCTCGACGAGGTCGTCGGCCAGGATCACGTCGTCCAGGGGCTCCGCAACGCGATCGCGATGAACCGCGTGACGCACGCCTACCTCTTTTGCGGAACGCGAGGCGTCGGCAAGACTTCGGTCGCGCGGATCTTCGCCAAATGCCTCAACTGCGTGCGCGGGCCGACCGACGATCCCTGCCTCGAATGCGATATCTGCCGCGCCATCGCGTCGGGCCAAGACGTCGACGTCATCGAGATCGACGGCGCCAGCAACAACGGCGTCGAGGCCGTCCGCGAACTCCGCCAAAACGTCAGCCTCAGACCCAGCCGATGCCGCTACAAAATCTATTATATCGATGAAGTTCATATGCTTTCCCAGGGCGCCTTCAACGCGCTCTTAAAGACGCTCGAAGAACCCCCCGAGCACGTCAAGTTCGTCTTCGCGACGACCGAGGCGCACAAGATCCCGATCACCGTCTTATCGCGCTGCCAACGCTACGATTTCGCCGCGATCGGCGCCGATCAGATCGTTTCCACGCTCAAAGAAATCTGCACAAAAGAAGGCGTTGAGGCCGACGTCGACGCGCTCGAGGTCGTCGCCCGCCGCGCCGCGGGTTCAATGCGCGACGCGCAATCGCTTTTGGAGCAACTCCTTTCGACGACGAGCGACCGGCTCACCGCGGCGGGGGTTCACGAACTCCTCGGCATCGCCGGAGACGATCGCATCCTCGAACTCCTTGAAGCGCTCTCGCTTCACGACGCCGCAAAGGCGCTCTTAATTGTTGATGAATCGATCAATACGGGGGTTCAGCCGTCCGAGCTGTTGGGCGGAGCGATCGATTTCCTTCGCGACGTGATGGTGCGCGGGACGGGCGCACGCGACGTGCCGATGCTCGCCGCGGCGCCCCGGCAGCTTGAGCAGATCGACGCGATCGCGTCTCGCTGGTCGCTCGATACGATCCTCTCCGCGCTCCAGATTCTGGCCGAATCGCGCGGCAAGCTCCGCGGCAGCCCGCACGGCAGGTTGCTCGTCGAGCTCGCGCTCGCGCGGGTCGCAAGGCTCGAAAACCTCGTCGATCTCGGGACGCTCGTCAACCGATTGACCGAGATCGAGGCGACCGCGCCCCGCGAACCCCGCGCACCGATTTCAACACATGCCGGCTCGATCACGCGAGAGCATGTCGATCGATCGGCGCGCTCCTCCGCGGTCGATCGATCCGACGAGCCCTCCGCCGATTCGGACGGCGACGACTCTCCCGGTAAAAAAAAACGAAATCACGCGGCCGCAACGGTTGATCGACGAGACGGCGAAGGTTCCGAGCCGCGAACTCCCGCGCCCGAGCCGCGCCAAACGCGGTCGAGGGTGAATCGCGAGCCCGATCGCTCGCCGGCTTCGGCGGTTCAACGAGAGCCCGCCGCGGCTCAATCGGCGGTTCAAGGCGATCCCTCCGTTTCGATGTCGGCGTCCGCGACCCGGCCCGCGGCCGCGGCTTCTCGTCCAAGTCGTGATCAGGGAGCGAGTTCGGTCGACATCAATCGATCTTCGGCCGCCGCCGATTTCACGATCGAGCACGCTCAGGCCGCTTGGGAGTCGATCCTGGGCAAAATCGCGTTCAAGCTGAGATCGGTGCTCGCACTCGCTCGGCTGATCGAAGTCGACCCTCCCGACACGCTGGTCGTCGGCGTTCCCGAAACCTACAATGGAGCGATCGAAGAGTGTCGCACGCCCGAGGCCTCGCGGGCGGTCGAATCGAAGCTTTCGGAAGCCTTTGGACGCGCGATTCGCGTCCGCTTCGAGATCGTCGCGGGCGAGCAAGGCTCGAACGATCGACCGGCCGCGGTCGAGGCGCATCGCGACGACCCGCTCGTCAAGCGGATGATCGAGCTTTTCGATGCGCGTTTATATCAGATCGTCAAGGGATCAGAATAACAGTAACAATCGCGTCGATCCATCGTAATCGCGCATTCCTGGAACTTCGGCGTTCTCGCGGTCGACCGATTTCGCCGAGAAAGGACTGAACGTGTTCGGCAACCTGGGACAATTCGCCGATCTGATGAAATCCGCGGCGAAGGCGCGCGAGATGGTGGAAAAGGCGGCCGAATCGCTCGGCCAGTTGAGGGGCGAGGGATGCTCGGGCGGGGGCGCCGTCGTCGCGGTCGCGTCGGGCAAGCTCGAAATCCTTTCGATTCGCCTCGACCCCAAATTGTTGGAAGAACCCGATCAAGAATTGCTCGAAGAGCTGATCGTATCGGCTGTGAATCAAGCGATTACAAAAGCGCGCGAGGCTGCTTCCGACACCCTCTCGTCGGCGATCGGCGATCTCCCGATTCCTCCAGGACTGATGGGCGCTTTGGGAGGTCGTTCGTGACGGCTCGCGGACCTTTGGGAGCGATCGACGAATTGATCGCCGCGCTCGGCGTTCTGCCCGGAATCGGCGCGAAGTCAGCCGAACGGTTGGCTCATCACATCGTCCGTTGCCCAGCCGATCAGGCGCTTCGGCTGGTCGAGGCGATCCAGAACGTGCGCGATCGAGTCCGCCGCTGCCAAGCCTGTTTTCACCTCACCGAAGCCTCGAATCCGCTCTGTTCGGTCTGCCGCGATCCCGAGCGCGATC
>JAKBCQ010000519.1 GCA_021807585.1 Planctomycetota bacterium
CGTACCCGTTCACGGTCCCGTTTCGCGCGAGTTCGAGCACGAATACTCAGCCGAAGGGGCGTCATTTTTATGTGACGATCGCCGCGGCGAATCAGGCCGACGCGAACATGTTCAAGGTGCTGCCGGTCTTCGTTCCGTACCCTGGTTTTCGGTTGGCGATTCCCAAAGTTCCCAAGCGCCCGTTGTTCCCGACTCCTCATCAGCGATTGAATCCTCCGGTTCAACACCATGCGTCGGCGCCGACGTCCGCTCATCATCCGCGTTAACTTGGATTGCAAACATATTTGATATATTGGCATATCGTAGTTTTATTTGCAGCTTGGAATTCTTTGTGCGCGGCGAATGCGTCTCGTCGCTTTTGGCGTTTTGTTGATTGACGGCGGGTTCGACCGGCGCTGGTCGGATTTCATGCGCTCGCAAGCGAGTTCGATTGCTCGGTTGCGCGATCGGCGGTTGGAAAAATGACTTCCCAAGCGGGATCGATGTTGTTAAGTTGTCACATTCTCGCCGGTGAACCGAGCGTCGTCGTCGAAGCCGCGCGCGGGTCGCGGGATGATAGGTCGAATCGAGGTCGCGCATGATAATCGTCTTGAAGCCGCATCCGACGCCCGATCAAATTCAGCACGTGCTCGATCGCATCGAGGCGCTTGGATTTATACCTCATTTGAGTCAGGGAGTTTCGCGGACGATCATCGGGGTGATCGGCGACGAGGAAAAGCTTCAGGTCGAGCCGTTGCTGGCGATCGACGGAGTCGAGCAGGTCGTGCCGATCTTAAAGCCTTACAAGCTGGCGAGTCGTGAATTTCAGGCAAGCGATACGATCGTGGAAGTGAAGGATATCCGGATCGGGGGCGGTCATTTGGCGATGATCGCGGGTCCTTGCGCCGTCGAGGGGGAGGCGATTCTCACCGAGATCGCCGAGAGCGTGCGTGACGCCGGAGCCAACATACTGCGTGGAGGAGCGTTTAAGCCCAGGACGAGCCCGTATAGCTTTCAGGGGCTTGGCGAGGAGGGGCTGAAGATCCTCAGATCGACGGGGGACCGATTCGGCATGCCGGTCGTCACCGAGGTGATGGACCCGCGTCAAATCGAGCTTGTCCTCCGATATGCCGATATGATTCAGATCGGTGCGCGGAACATGCAGAATTTCGACCTTCTCAAAGAGGTGGGTCGGACGTCGATTCCGGTTCTTCTTAAGCGCGGCTTGAGCGCGACGGTGAAAGACTTGCTCATGTCGGCGGAGTATATACTTTCGCAAGGGAACAAGAAATTGGTTCTTTGCGAGCGGGGGGTGAAGTCGTTTGAGGATTCGACGCGGAACATGCTTGATCTGGCGAGCGTACCCAACGTGAAGGGGTTGAGTCATTTGCCGATCATCGTCGATCCGAGTCACGCGACGGGTCGCCCCGACTTGATTCCTGCGATGGCGCGGGCCGCGGTCGCGGCGGGTTGCGACGGGGTGCATGTGGAGGTTCATTCGTGTCCCGAGAAGGCGTTGTCGGACGGTCCTCAGTCGCTGTTACCGCGTGATTACGCGCGGATGATGGAAGACGTTCAGGCGCTCGCCGACTTGTTGGGTAAATCGATCGACGTATGTGACGGGGTCTCGGTTTAATGCGTACGCTGTTTCTCGCGGGTAATTGGAAGATGAATCCGAATTCTCACGCCGCGGCGGCCGAGCTCGCCCAGGCGGTGAAGGTGGGCGTCGGTCAGGCGAGCGACGTTCGCGTCGCGGTCTGTCCCCCCGCGGTTTATCTTTCGCAAATCGACGCGGTTCTGGAGGGATCGCCCGTCGGCATGGGCGCTCAGAACATGCATTGGGAGGACGAAGGGGCGTTCACCGGCGAGCTTTCGGGGTCGATGTTGATCGACGTCGGTTGCACGCACGTGATCCTCGGCCACAGTGAACGACGGCACGGATTGGGCGAGTCCGATTCGATGATCAACCGTAAGCTCGCGGCGGCGTTGCGGGCCCGGTTGATTCCGATCGTTTGCATCGGCGAAACGCGTGAGGAACGCGAGGAGGATCGGACCGAGGATGTCGTCGCGGGGCAGCTACAAGGCTCGCTCGCGGGGCTTTCGGCCGAACAGATGACGGGAGTCGTGCTCGCTTACGAACCCGTCTGGGCGATCGGTACGGGGCTCACCGCCACTCCCCAACAAGCCCAGGATGTGCATGCGTTTATTCGTGATCGCTTAAGCGATACGTTCGATCGAGCGACCGCGAACCGAGTCGTCGTCCAATACGGAGGGAGCGTCAAGCCGTCGAACATCGCCGAACTCCTCGTTCGCCCCGATATCGACGGCGCCTTGATCGGCGGCGCAAGCCTCAAGGCCGACGACTTCCTGGCGATGATCCGGTCCGCCCGCGATCTCGCGACCAAAAAGGGGTGAGCGCGGTTTCCCCCCCGCGGCGAACGATTGTGCTTAGAATTGCTAGAGAATTCATATAACTCGGGTTTCACGATTAATTGATATTGATCGGGAACGTCTTACGGCGGCGATCAAGGCTTTTTTGGAACCTCAAACGTGTCGATCATCATCGGGATTTTGAATGTTTGTTTGGTCACGACATCGATCTTTTTGATCGGCCTGGTGCTGATTCAGCGCGGCCGAGGGGGGGGGCTGGCCGGAGCTTTCGGCGGGATGGGGGGATCGAGCGCGTTCGGCGCCAAGGCCGGCGACGTCTTCACGCGGGTGACGATGTGGACCGCGATCGTCTGGTTCCTGATCGCGATGATGCTCGTCGTGTTGGTGAATCGCGTCTCGATTTCGGCGTTCGACGACGGCGATTCGGACACGCTCCAGTCTTCTCCGGTCAGCACGTCGAAAGAAAAGGGAAAGACGTCGGGCTCGGCGAAGACCGGCAAAGCGGGCTCGACGGCGACCGATAAAGCCGGCGCGTCGTCCGCGACAAAGGCGCCCGCGGGATCGTCGGCCGCTCCCGCCGCGACCGAACCCAAACCCGCCGAATCGTCCCCCGCCAAGGCGATCAACGACTCCTCGTCCAAGCCCGCGGAATCAAAAAAGTAAACGTAACGTTCAGGCATTCTTTTAGCGGGCGGCGTGATCGGCGATCCCGGCCGGTCCGCCGTCGCACGTTCCAGCGGGTCTCACACAAGCGAGGACGAAGTGCCGCTCAGTATGACGGGTTACGGCGAGGCGAGGATCCAGGGCGAGTCGTGGAGCGCCGCGGTCGAGATCCGCGCCGTGAACAATCGTCACTTCAAACTGACGTGCAAGCTGAGCGAGCCTTACGCGGTGCTCGAGACCGAGATCGAGCGGCTGGTGCGAGCCGCGGTGCGCCGCGGGACGGTGATGCTCTCGGCGCGGATCGAACGGCCGAAACGCGCCGACGATTATCGTCTCAACGAGGTGGCGCTTAAAAGCTATTATGATCAATTAAGCGCCATCAACGGAGGACGACCCGTTGAAGTGGGTGATTTATTGATGTTGCCCGGGGTGGTCGTCGAGGTTCGACCCGAGGCGGGCGACCCGCGCGACGAGTGGCCGGCGCTTGAACGGGTGGTCGCGGAGGCGCTCGACAAGCTGCAATCGGCACGCTCGGACGAGGGCGCCGCGATGGGACGCGAATTGCTCGAATTATCGCGGGCGATTCGCGGACATTTGAACGAGATCGATCGGCGGTCGGGATCGGTCGTCTCGGCGTATCGTGATCGTTTGATCGAGCGCGTGCGGTCGCTCGTCGCCGAGCACGGGATC
>JAKBCQ010000520.1 GCA_021807585.1 Planctomycetota bacterium
AACCCCGCAAACGTGGAACAAAGCGGAAGATGCGCGCCGCGCCGGAGGCTTGACGCGCCCCGGCGCGACCTCGTACAGGCGATTCGCCTCGGACGGATCGGCTCGGCTTCGCCTCACGCGCCTTTAGCGATTGGAACGCGCACCAAATTGCCCCATTCGCACCACGAACCGTCGTAATTGCGCACATTGGAATAACCGAGCAGGTACGTGAGCACAAACCACGTGAGACTCGACCGTTCGCCGATCCTGCAATACGCGATCACGTCGTCGGTCGATTTGAGACCGATTTCTTTTTCGTAAATCGCCCTCAGTTCGGCGGCGCTTTTAAACGTCCCGTCGTCGTTGACGGCTCGGCTCCAGGGAACGCTCGCGGCGCCCGGGATGTGTCCGCCGCGGAGCGAACCCTCCTGGGGATAATCCTCCATATGGAGCATCTCCCCCGTGAACTCCTTCGGGCTCCGCACGTCGAGCAGCGGCTTCTTCGCCTTCAAATGCTCGAAAACGTCGTCGCGAAACGCGCGAATGCGCTTCTCCCCGCTCTCTCCCACCTTGTAATCGGTTGCGGGGTAATGCGGAACGTCTTTGGTGAGCGGAAGCTTACGATCGATCCAAAGCTTGCGACCGCCGTTGATGATCCGACAATCCGCATGGCCGAACAATTTGAACGCCCAGAACGCGTAACACGCCCACCAATTCGATTTGTCGCCGTAAAAGACGACCGTCGTATCGGGAGCGATCCCCGAACGTGAGCATATCTGCGAGAATTTATCCGCGCCGATATAATCACGAATCAATTGATCTTGGAGATCCCCCTGCCAATCGATCTTGACCGCGCCGGGGACGTGCCCCATCTCGTAGAGCAAAACGTCCTCGTCGCTCTCGACGATCCGTACCTTGGGGTCGGATTTGTGATCGAGAACCCACGCGGAAGTGACGAGAACCTCTGGATGAACATACGTTTCAGACATCTTACGTTAAACCTCTTTTCTCGGTGGACTCATCGACGAGATTGTTCGATCGCGGGAGCGCCCGCGGCCGAGCCTTCCCGCGAACGATCGAGCATCAATTTGGCGGCGACCGCGCCGCGCAGCGTTTCCTGAACGGGTTCGAGCGAAATTCGATCGTACACGTTCGCGAAGAACCCCTCGACGATCAGCCGGATCGCCTCGTTCTTGGCGATCCCGCGCGACCGCGCGTAAAAAATCATCTCGTCGTCGACGCGCCCCGCGGTCGCCCCGTGGGTGCAGCGGACGTCGTCGGCCTCGATTTCGAGTCCGGGGATCGAATCCGACCGCGCCTCGTCCGACAACACCAGATTGTCGTTCTTCTGATACGCGTCGGTCTTCTGCGCCCCCTTCTCGACACGAATCATCCCCTTCCAGACGATCCGCGATCGATCCATCAAACCCGCTTTGTATAAAAGATCGCTCGACGTATCGGCCGCCGCGTGATCTTGACGCGTAAAATACGCGAGATGTTGTTTACCCGTCGTGAACATCACCCCGTTCACCTGGGCGCGGCCGCCGCGTCCTTCGAGCGCAACCTCCTGGTTCACCTTCGAAAGCCGCGATCCCAGTCCTCCCACGGTCCATTGCAATGCGCCCCCCGCCGCGACCAGGGCGCGCTCGCGACTAAAATGCCAAGTCGCCTCATTCCAATTTTGAATGTTCACAAATCGAAGCTTCGCCCCCGCGCCGACGAACAGCTCGACCGCCCCCGCGTGCAACGCCTCGGAACCCTCACGATCGACGCTCGTCGTCTCTTGAACAAGAGTCGCCTCGGCGCCCTCCTCCAAAACGACCAGCGTATGACTCGCGTCGAAACGACGAGACGACGACATGCCGATTAAATGATAAAGCGGCGCCTCGACCCGCGTCCCTTTGGGAACGTAAAGAAACGCGCCGCCGTTCCAGCAGGCCGCATGAAGCGCCGCGAACTTGTCGATATGAGGATCGACCGCCGTCGTCAGCATGTAACGCCGTACCAGTTCGGGAACGCTTCGGATCGCCTCGTCGAGCCCGATCAGCAAGACTCCAGGCGGAAGCCCACCCCCTGAAGCCGATGATCCTCCGACGACGCGACCGTCGAGCCTCACGAGCCCCGTCGCATACCGCTCGGACAAAACCTCGCCCGCCGCCGAAACCGCCTTGACCTCGTCGCTCGGCGCCGAATCGGAACTCTCATCGGGCTTGAACCGATCGAGCTTGAACGCCCTGATGTCGGTGCGCCGCCACTCCTCGTCGCGCTGCGAAGGCATCGCTAACGCCTGAAACGCGGCGAACGCCTCGCGCCGCCGGTCGATCGACCACGAAGGCTCGACAAGCCCCTCGAGAAACGCCTGGAAGGAACGATCGGAGAACGTCTCGATCTTATTTTTCAAATCAGGTTCTGATATCGTCGTCATGGAAGGAATCTCATCAAAGGTCGAGCCGGGTTCACCGAGCGCTCTCAACCGATCGCATTCGATCATCCGAAAGCCCGCCAAGCTTTCGAATCCATTTCGTGTTGATTGGTCGTGATCGGATTTTTCGCGTCATACACCCCCCGATCGTCGACCGGATTCTTGACCTTTCATTACAAAGATCCTTGATATCTGAATCGTTCGATCGTGATCGAGCGCAAACCGAGGACCTCGTCGCCGATCGATTAGCCGACCGATCCTTCCATCTGCAACTGGATCAGCTTGTTCATCTCGACGGCGTATTCCATCGGCAACTCCTTGACGAGCGGCTCGATGAACCCGCTGACGATCAACGTCGAAGCCTCGGCCTCTGAGAGCCCGCGGCTCATCAGGTAAAAGAGCTGCTCCTCGCCGATCTTCGAGACGCTCGCCTCGTGGCCGATCTTGACGTCGTCCTCGTCGATCTCGATATAAGGATATGTGTCGGATCGGCTCGCGGAATCGAGAATGAGCGCGTCGCAAACGACGTTCGATTTCGACCCGTGCGCTCCGTCGGCCACCTTCAGCAGACCGCGATAGCTCGCGCGACCGCCGTTCTTGCTGATGCTCTTGGAGATGATCCGGGAACTCGTGTTCGGCGCCGCGTGCACCACCTTGCCGCCCGCGTCTTGATGCTGCCCCTTGCCGGCGAACGCGATCGATAAAATCTCCCCCCGCGCCCCCTCCCCCACAAGGTAAACCGCGGGATATTTCATCGTCAGCCTGCTGCCCAAATTGCCGTCGACCCACTCCATCAACGCGTCTTCATGAGCCACGGCTCGCTTGGTGACAAGATTGTAAATATTGTTCGCCCAGTTCTGAATCGTCGTGTACCGGCACCGCCCCCCCTTCTTGACGACGATCTCGACGACCGCCGAATGAAGGCTCTCGCTCGTGTAGATCGGCGCCGTGCACCCCTCCACATAATGAACCTGAGCCCCCTCCTCGACGATGATCAACGTGCGCTCAAATTGCCCCATGTTCTCGGTATTGATGCGGAAATACGCCTGAAGCGGGATGTCGACCTTCACCCCCGCGGGGATGTAAACGAACGACCCGCCGCTCCACACCGCCGAATTGAGCGCCGCGAATTTGTTGTCGTGGATCGGGATGATCGTCGCGAAGTATTCGCGCACCAGATCGGGATGCTCGCGCACCGCGGTGTCGGTGTCGACGAAAATCACCCCCTTTTTCTGTAAATCCTCCCGCAAACTATGATAAACGACTTCCGATTCGTACTGCGCCCCCACCCCCGCCAGGAACTTCCGCTCGGCCTCGGGGAT
>JAKBCQ010000521.1 GCA_021807585.1 Planctomycetota bacterium
GGAGGATCCGGCGGAGGTGGAGGCGGCGGCGGTGGCGGTGCGGGGGGTGGAGGGGGAGCTCAAAACGCCGTGACTCTCAATCCCAAGCCGACTCTCCGGAGTTTCACGTATAACGTCGCCGCGTACAAAGCGGTTCGTCCGATCGCCAAGGCCGTGCAAACCCAGGCGAAAGCGGCGGCGCCCGCATCACAACAACGAGGGGGGCGCGGCGGCGGAGGAGGAGGTAATAACCAGCAGGAGAAAGCGGGCTCGACCCGGATCGTGTGGATCGCTCCCGAGGGGTCGTGGGTCAACGCGGGGGATGTCGTTTGCAAGCTCGACGCTTCGGCGTTTGAAGACGCGCTCCAGGCGCAACAAATTCGCTATATTCAAGCCAAGTCGTATGTCGATCAGGCGGAATCGATGCTGCGAGTTAATCAATTGCTGCATGATGAATATGAGCAAGGTCTTTATCCACAAGACGTGATGGTGATTCAGGCGTATATCAAGTCGAGCAAGATCGCGACCGAGAATGCGAAGCAGACATTCGAGTGGTCGCATGACATGTTCAAGAAGAAGTTGCGTTCACCCGAGCAATTTTCTTCGGATCGATGGGTTTACGATCAGGCTGTATTGCTGGAACGCGAGGCCAAGCTGATGGCCGACCGGTTGGTCAATTTCACCGGTCCCAAGCTGAAAACGTCGTTGAAAGCGAAAATCGAGGCGAACCGCACCGATCTTTTCGCTCAGCAAGCCGCTTTTGAGATCGAAAGCGATCGACTCCGACGGTTACAGAAGATGGTCGAAAACTGCACGATCAAGGCGCCGCGGGACGGTCTCGTCGTGTACGCGACCAAGGCGAACGGTTGGGGACGCGTCGAGGATCAGATCCAAGAAGGAGTGACGGTTCGTCAGGGGCAAGAGATCATCAACCTGCCTGATCCGAGCCACATGCGGGTGCGCACCCGGGTCAATGAAACCAAGATTGATTATATCTATGCAGATCAGAGAGCGAGGATTCGAATCGACGCCTTCCCCGATCAGATTCTTTACGGCACGGTCGCCGAGATTACGGGAATTCCCGCGCCGTCAAATGGACCTATTTCGGATGTGAAGGTTTATTACGCGATGGTGAATATTGATTCGGGTGGATTTAAGGAATTGCGTCCGGGGTTGAGCGCCGAGGTTGAATTCTTTCGCGATTTTCGCTCCGGGGTTACGCGCATTCCCAACGGCGCGATTCGCTGGGTTGATCGCAAGCCGTTCGTGGCGACGCCGACGCTTAATGGATTCGGTTGGCAATCGATCGAACTCGGCCTGATCGGTCCTCAATTCGCCGAGGTTACCGAGGGGCTCAAACCGGGAGATCGCGTGATCGCCAACCCTGCCGACTTGTCACCCGCGCCTCGAATCGTTCACAATAAAACGGTCGCTCGCGCGAATTGAACGGTTCGTCTCTTGGTCCGCCGTGTGATCGAGACCGACTCACGTTTTTATGTTCCTGTTCTTCGAATTGACGAGGGCCGCGGAACGATGATCGCGAGCAACCCGGGCGGTTCGTGAGGAATGATGCGGGAATCGATAACGGCCGGTGCGGAACGTGTTTTACAAGGCGCCGCGGCGCGTGCGCGATCGAGAGGCTCGACGGTTGTCGAATCGGTCGATCTCCTCGCGGCTTTGGTTGATGAATCCGAGAGCCGAGCCTCAACGGTTCTTATGGAATTCGGGCTCGATGCCGAACGTCTCTTGGCGATTCTCGGCGTCCCTGGCGATGCCGAACTCGCGGTTGATGTTTCCGCCGATTCCAATCTCATTCATTCCGACGAGCTTCGCGAGACGATCCGCGAGGCCGCGGTCAAGGCGCGTGCGTCGGACCGTTCGGCGGTCGCGGGAACCGAGCATTTGCTCGCCGCGATCCTTGAGATCGCACCTTCGATCGCGTCGGTGTTGGTTCAGGCGGGACTTGAGATCGAAGGCATTCGGAATCGTCTTGCCGAATCGATCGAAGTCGAAACGTCGTCAATTCCGCTCCCCGCCGATTTCTCTCGGCTCGAACTTGCCGATCCCACCGAGAACGTCGACCTGGCGCGGATTCTCGACGCGTCGGCGAATCGCGCGCAAGAGGGGCTTCGCGTCGTCGAGGATTACATTCGGTTTGTCCTGAATGATCCCGGTCTAACGCGCCGGGTGAAGGATGTACGAAGTCGCCTGGCGGCGGCGCTCCGCGGCCTCAACGACGACGATCGGATCGCGGCGCGCGACGTCGACGGCGACGTCGGCACGCACATCATGACCAACACCGAGCGTTTTCGCTCGAACACGCGCGAACTTTTGACCGCGAATTTCAAGCGTTCGGCCGAGGCTCTCCGTTCGCTCGAAGAATACGCCAAGCTCGTCGACGAATGGCTTTCGGGCCGCTTCGAGATCCTCCGTTACGACGTTTACACGCTCGAAAAACTGACGCTCACGGCGGCGCGATCGGTTAAAACAATCGGATCGGCGAAGCTTTATTTTTTGATTGGAGAAACGCCGACGACGGGCGATCTCACGTGGTTGGTGGGCGAGGCGCTCGCGGGGGGAGTCGACGTCGTTCAGTTGCGGTTGAAGTCGCTCTCCGATCGCGTCATTCTTGAGCGTGCACGTGAGATCCGTTTGATGACGGCGGCATCGGGGGCGAAATTCATCTTGAACGATCGTCCCGATCTCGCTCGGCTGGCGTCCGCCGACGGCGTTCATCTGGGACAAGACGACGTTCGTCCCCGCGACGCACGTCGGATTGTCGGTCCGCAAACGCTGATCGGGGTCTCGACGCACGACGCCGATCAGATCGAGCGGGCGGTTCTCGACGGAGCGGGATATCTCGGCGTCGGTCCGGTGTTTCCAAGCGGAACAAAAGAGTTTGAAAGCCTGGCGGGGCTTGAATTTGTGAGGCGAGCCGCCGAAATCACGACGATCCCCTGGTTTGCGATCGGCGGCGTCGACCTGACGAACGTCGATCGCGTGCTCGCCGCCGGGGCCACACGAATCGCGGTCGGCGGGTCGATCGCGACGGCCGAGCACCCGCGCGAAGCGGCCCGCGAGCTGCGCAATCGTCTTGAATCGAGCGATATAATGATCAACTCATTTTATTGAATTAAGACCGATCGTCGCCGATCTCGATCTTCAGCCGAATCCAAGATTGACAATGTGTATCGACGTTTTGAGCCGGAGCGGGCGGATTCGCGATATCGACTCGGCGATTGAGAGCGCTTTCTTTCAAAATATTCTTTTTATTAATAATTATACAAATATATATTTGTGCATTTTTATCGGGCCGCGAAGCCGGCGGAACGCTCAGCCGCGTTCCAAAAGTCGATCGATTTCGGCGAGGGTGCGGGCCGCGGCGCCTCGTTGCTCGGTTACGAACGATCGAGCCGCGGCGCCGCGACGGTCGATCGATTCGGGATCTCTCAGATCGTCCAAAACCGCGGCGGTAAGCTCGCTTGCGTTTTTCACGCACCGCGCGCCTTGCCGTTCGAGCAACTGCTCGGCGGGTCGACGGAAGTTCGTCGTGTGCCGGCCGAAGATCACCGAGGCGCCGTACGCCGCGGGCTCCATCATGTTCTGACCGCCGCGGCCGGGGAATAAACTCCCCCCCACAAACGCGATCCGCGCCAGCCCCCAAATCGCCGATAACTCGCCGACGGTATCGACCAAAATTACCGGGGGGTCGCACGAGACGAGTGCTTGCGCAT
>JAKBCQ010000522.1 GCA_021807585.1 Planctomycetota bacterium
GACGGCGCGATACGTCGTCAAGGACGTCGATCTTGACGAAGTTAAGGAGGCGTCGGGTCGCGAATTGATCGAACAGGGACTCGCGGTGACGCTTAAAAATCAGCCCCAGGCGGCGGTCGTCATTTATAAGCGAAAGTGAGATCGGCCGCATAGAGTGATGTCGGATCATGAATATCAGCCGCATCGAAACGATTTGGTTTGAAGCGATCGAGAGGCGCGAGTGGGAGCGAACAAGCGGTTCGTCGCGTCAGGCGTTACCCAACAACCTGTGGGTGCGCATTTATGCCGAGGACGGTTCGGCGGGACTGGGCGAAACGTATTACCTGCCCCGCGCCGTCGCCGCGATCGTCCACGACGTGCTCGCGCCGCTCTTGATCGGCCGTGATGTGCTGGATATCGAGAATCACTGGAACAACATGTTCTCGCTTGTCAATTTTTGCGGCTACGCCGGCGCCGAGATGAGAGCCATCTCGGCGCTTGACGTCGCGCTTTGGGATCTCGCCGGGAAAATAATCGGTCAGCCGATTTATCATCTGCTTGGCGGTCGCAGCCGTACTCGAATCGCCGTTTACAATACGTGTGTCGGCTATGGGAAACACCAAGATTATCAGGCTTGGACGGAGGGACGGGCCGGCGAGCTCGCCGCGGATTTGCTCGACCAGGGTATCCGTGCGATGAAAATATGGCCGTTCGATCGGTTCGGCGCCACGCTCGCGGGACCGGCCCACCCGCGCGGCAAGTTCACGATTTGGGGTCAAGAGACCGCCGCCGGGGTTCTGGCGCATTCCCTTGATGAAGACGAACTCAAAATGGGACTCGGCGTCTTGGATGACATTCGTGCCGCGGTGGGAGACAAAATGTCGATCGCCATCGAAGGGCATGCGCGTTGGGACCTCCCCACATCCATCCGAATCGCCCGGGCGCTCGAACCCTACAAGATCCTCTGGCTTGAGGAGATCATGCCCCCCGACAACGTCGAGGCATATGTGCGTCTTAAGTCGTCGACTTCCGTGCCGATCTGTCAGAGCGAGCGAGTCTTCACGCGCTTCGGCTTCAGGCCGTATATCGAACAATATGCCGCCGATATGATCATGCCCGATATCTCGTGGTGCGGCGGCCTTACCGAGGCGCGGAAGATTTGCAGCCTCGCCGACACGTACTATCTGCCGATCACCACGCACGACACGATCGGACCCGTCGCTCTCTGGGCCGCGGCTCATTTGATGACGCATATCCCCAACGCCATGATCATGGAAACGGTTCGGGGATATGTCGACGGTTGGTACGACGACGTCGTCTCCGATCGGATCGAGATTCGCGACGGATTTCTCTCGCTCGGTGGAAGACCCGGTCTCGGTATCGAACTCCGGCCCGATTTGATCGATCGCCCGGGGGCCCGTGTCGAAGAGTCGACCGCCGAAACTCTTGAAAAACTGTGAGAATCATTTATATGAATAAGTTTAAGGTCTTCTACACCGGCGATTACCTCGACGAGCTCGGAGTCCCGGCCGACTCCGATGTATTCGTCAATTTATATAAAAACATAAAAAATATTGAGTATGGATTTTTGGAGGACCAGAAGCCTCCGGTCGGCGATCGGGATTACTGGAAACGCCTTTATTCTCTCGAGATCGAGCCTCGTCATATCGCCGCGGCGAACGGATTGGTGATTTTCCGGCCCTGGGTCAAGGCTTCGGCTTTTCGCGAGGGTTCGGCGAATCTCGTCGTCATCGGGCGAGCGGGCGCGGGGTATGACAAGATCGACCTCGAAGCATGCACGGCGAACGACGTCGCGGTGTTCAACGCGCCCGATACATTAACCCACGCGACGGCTTCGGCGGCGCTTTTGTTGATGCTGGCGTTGGCCAAGCGGCTTCCCGACCAGGAACGCCTTGTACGAACGAACCGCTGGGATTTGCAACCCCGGGTGATGGGCGACGACCTGCCGGGCAAGACGCTGGGAATCGTCGGCCTGGGGGCGAGCGGATCGGAGTTGGCGCGATTGGTCGCTCCATTCGGGATGCGGGTGATCGCGTATTCTCCGCGTGCGACTTCGGAGCAGTTCGAGGCCGTGCGCGCGATTCGCGTCGATTCGCTCGACCGATTGCTTTCCGAATCCGACTTTGTGAGCCTTCACTGCAAGTTGGAAAAGCACACCCGAGGTATGATCGGTGAGCGCGAATTCCTTCATATGAAGAAAACAGCTTATTTCATCAATGTCGGGCGGGGCGAGCTCGTGAATCAGGATGCTTTGGTTTGTTGTTTGCGCGAACATCGGATCGCCGGAGCGGGGCTCGACGTGTTTGAGTTCGAGCCTCTTCCCGCGGGAGATCCGCTTCTTGAGCTCGAAAACGTGATCTTGACGCCTCACTGGTTGACCTCGACCCGCCAGGCCGCCCGCTCCACGATGGATCGGATGACGCGTGGAATGATACGAGCCGCTTCGGGCGAGCCGCCGAACGACATGATCAATCAAGAAGTGATCGATCGTCCCGTCTTTCGTCGCAAACTGGAAAGCTTTTCGTCGGGGTTCAAAGCTCAATGAATCGCGAGAACGTCACTCATCAACTGATCGGCAAGAAGGCGTTCGTCACGGGATCGGCGACCGGGATCGGCCGCGCGATCGCGCTCGAATCGGCGCGCCGCGGCGCCGACGTCGTCGTCCATTCGCACCGCGATGACGACTCCGTGCGATCGGTCGTCGCCGAAATCGAGGCGCTCGGGAGAAAATCCGTCGCCGTCGTCGCCGACTTCCGCAGCCCCGATCAAATCGACCGCGCCGCGAACCGGGCGCTCGAATTCCTCGGCGGAATCGATCTCCTCGTCAATAACGCCGGAATCACCTTCAATCGATCGTTCGACGAAATCACAAGTGAACAGTTCGATGTGCTCTTTAACGTGAATATTCGCGCCCCGTTTTTTCTCACGCGCAAGATTGCATTAGATATGAAAACGCGTTCATATGGTGTAATCTGCAATATCGCTTCGATTCACGCGCTCGAGGGGGCGCCCGAGCACTCGCTCTACGCCGCGACGAAGGGGGCGCTCGTCGCGTGGACGCGGAGCCTGGCGATCGAACTCGCTCCTCATGGGATCCGCGTCAACGCCGTCGCTCCCGGAGCGGTCGTCGTCGATTCGTATAAAACCGCGATGCCCGAATTCGACGAGGACGAACTCGCCGCGAACATCCCCGCGGGCATGGTCGGCAAGCCCGAAGACGTCGCGCAAGTCGTCGCTTTCGTCCTCTCCGACGACGCCCGCTACATTCTCGGTCAAACCCTCGTCGTCGACGGCGGAACGACCGCCTGGATGTCCTTCCACGACGGCTTCCGTCGCCCCTCGCAAGGCCGATTCGGCCTGGAATATATGAATTTACTATGACTAATCACAATATTATACGTAGACGTCTGCGATCGTTTTTGCTCACCCCCGAGCTCGGCGCGGCTTCGGCGATCTTGATTCTGGCCGCGATTTTCGCGGCGATCGAGCCCGCGTTGATATCGCCGAGGAGCCTCGCGACCCAGCTCCGCGCGGTCGCGTTCGTCGGCATCATCGCCGTGGGGGAGACGATGCTCATGATCGCGGGAGAACTCGATCTCTCGGTCGGCTCGGTCGCGGGGTTGTGCGCGATCGTTACCGCGTGGCTCACGCATCAGCCCGGATGGACCGTGACCGCCGCGGTCATCTGCGGCGTTCTCACCGGGATCGGCGTC
>JAKBCQ010000523.1 GCA_021807585.1 Planctomycetota bacterium
TTATATATTTTATTTATTTTTTGTTTTTTTTCACTATGGAGGATTCGTTCTTCTCGACGCCGTTGAGCGGTCGAGCGGTCGGTAGTATCATCAAGGCGAAGACGGTTTGATCGGGGTGAGCGGGTCATGGCTTCCGCGACGGCGAGCGCCGCGATCGACATTCATTTCGCCGGGAAAAATCATCGAATCGGCCTTGTCGTGTTTTTCGGATTGGGGTATCAAGTTCATCGCACGTCGTGACGGCGCTTCTCGCGTCGTCTCGCAAGGAACGACTCCGTGACGCTCTTTGGATGGAAGACCGCTCGAAGATGGTTTCGAGCGCAATCGGCTTTCACCGCCAGTGCGACTCGCGGCGATCGCAAGACGCGTTTGGTCGCGATCGGTTTGATCGTGGCGATCGTATTCGTCTTTGTCGTCGCGGTTCGGTTGGCGCCCGATCCATCGGGGCGCGGCACGCACGTTCAACTCGGCCTCGCTCCGTGCGCCTTTCTGAGGCTGACGGGAGAGCCGTGTCCGACCTGCGGGATGACGACGGCGATCTGTCGACTGGTTCGCGGAGATCTTCGAGGATCGCTCGAAGCCAACCCCGCGGGGGTCGCATTCGCCTTGGCATGCCTGGGACTGTTTCCCTGGCTCGTCGTCGCGGCGGTTCGCGGCCGATCCTGGCCGACGCGAACGCTTCGCGTCCCCTTGCTCGGCGTCGTCACGGTCGTCGCCGCGCTGAGCGTGATGAATTGGACTTATCGCCGGTTTTTCGGAGGACGTCATGAAGATCCCTCGGCCGTCGTCTCGAGCGCGCTTCACCGCGCTTTCAATCGCGCTCGCGACCCTCAGTCTCCTATCGATCGCGGGATGCGACCCGCGAACCCTCTTCTATTTCCTTCAAGGCGAGGATCCGTCCACGCCCCCGCCGTGTCGGACGAACTTGAAAGGCAAGAAGGTCGTGATCGTCTCCAACGCGTCCCCCTCGGCGCTCGGTGAAACCCCGACCCTCGGCCGCGATATCTCCAGAGGCGTCGCGGCGATCCTCAAAGAGAAAATCTCCAAAATTGAAATTGTGCCGATTTCAAAAGTATCCACATGGGTTGAAGGGCATCCGTCGTGGACCAAGCACTCCGAGCTCGCCGAGGCGTTCGACGCCGAATACGTGATCTTTTTTGAGATTGAATCGTTCAAGGTGACCGATCCTTCGAGCCCGCAGATGCTCCACGGCGATTCGAGGATCCACGTCGTCGTCACCGAATGGGCTCATCCCAAGGACGACAAAGGCAAACCGATGAAGGATCAACCCAAAGAGGAGAATGAGGTCTTCGATAATTATGTCGAGCCTTCGTTCCCCAAGACGGGTCCGATCCCGATGGATACCGCCAACGGACGATCGAAATTCCTCAAAGGCTACATCGAACTCGTATCCACGGAAGTCGCCTATCTGTTCGTCAATCGACCGATGGGCGAAGACATCCAGGGGAACAAGTTCTGATCAAATCGCCGATCATGACCGAACACGCCGTAAGCGAAGCCTCGTACAACCAACGGGCTTCGCTTTTTTTATTTTCGGCGAACACTTTGAGCCATACTAAATAACATAAACTCAGATGTAAATTACTTCGCCTTTTTCGTCGTCGCCGCTCCTCCTTGCGGCGGGGCGTCGGCGGGATCTTGATCGGAAGGATCGCGCGTCGTTCCCGAAAACTTATTGACCGCGATGCGATTCTTGGCTGAGGGACGATCGCCGAGCACGCGATCGGTGTTCGCACGCGGTTTAGCCCCTTTGGCGGCGTCGGGGTTGATCCCTCCCGCACCAGCGCCTTCGGGCTTGAGCGGCTCGGATTCGGCGGAGGGATCGGCGACGCCCCCGGGATTTTCATACAGCGGTAAATATCGATAATAAACTTCAAGAGTTAAGAGCGAAAGCGAGGTGATGTACATACGACCTATTCGCCGTCCCCAACGATCGGGCGCGGGTAGCATCGGGTCCCAACTGCCGCGATCGCAACCTCTTCCCGTGATCTGCGTGTTGACGAGCGTGTCGCGGATAAACGTATTCCACTGGTTCCAATCCTCACCCCCCATATTGTGCAACATTTGTGTTGCATAATACCAATAATACATGTTGCGATCTTGGGATTCTCGCAGGTGTGCGACGACGAGCGAAGCCCCCTTGACAAGCGAGGGATTGTCGCGACTCCAGCCGAAATACTGTCTTCCCAAGAGCGCCTCGGCGGTCATCACGGGATCCGCGGAGCGTCCTGGACGATATGAATACGTGACGCCGAGATCGTCCGCCGCGGCGAAATCGAGATACTTCCGCGCCCCGGCGATCGTCGTCTTGGGAACCGCCAGCCGAGCGAGCGCTCCGCTTCGAAGCGCAAACATCTGCCAACCAAAAACCGAGGTGTCGCCGGGCATCCCTGGAGAATAACGCCAGCCGCCGTCGTCGAGATTCTGCGATCGAGCAATAAAATCAATCGCCCGCTGCGCAGGCTTCTTCAACTGTGGATCTCCCGTCAAACCGTACGCCTCGCACAATGTCATCGTCGCGATCGCGTGGCTGTACATCCCCGATATGCTCATACCGCCGACAAATAATTGTCCCGTTGAGTCCTGATATTTGATCAATCGACTCAATCCCTTGCGCATCGTAACGGTATACCGATCTTTGACCAGATGCGTGTGTCCCGCCGCCAAAAAAGGCAACAGCGCCAGCCCCGTTGCTGCTGTATCGGATTCCGCCGCGGGACGCTCGGGACAGCCCGCTCCTTTGCACTCGGGCGACGTATCGAGCCCCCAGCCGCCGTCTCGTCGTTGATGCCGAGCGATCCAATCGAGGCCGAGCTCGACGGCTTTTTCCGATTCGACCGTCCCTCCCTGGCTCCGCAGCAGCTTCGCCTTCATCTCGGCGCCGCGTCCTTTGAACGGGATCGCGGGACCCGAAGCGATCGCGATCTCGTCGCTTAGAGCCACCCCGCCTGAACCCGTTCCACGCCCCTTGCCGATATCGATCGACCCCGATTTGCCGCGTCCACGTGATCGACCCGCCCCCGCCCCTTTACCCGCCGCGTCGCGACCTTCGCCCGCCGATGAATCGTCGACTCCCCCCACGATCCCGCGCGCACCCGAAAAACCCGGGTTGATCTCGGTTCGGATCGGCATCCGATCGAGCGAACTTGGCGGCTCGATCCGAATATCGGCGGCGAGTGGACGATCCTCGATCTCACCCACGTGAATCTCGGCCGAGTTTGGATCTTTACCGATCGAAATCGGATCTTTGGTGCGAATGTGGGTGAACGGATCGCCCGCATGATCCGACGGAACCAAACTCGTCACGTCGTCGCGAAGTTGCCCGATCGCACGCGATTCGAGCACGGTTTCGCCGCCGTGACGACCATTCGCCGAAAAAATCAAGGCGAGCGTGATCAGCATCAACACATGGATCGCAACGCTTACGCCCCATGTCTCCAACCGCCTCCGCCACGATACGCGCTCGCGAACCGGCGCAAGCAGTAAAACAGGCATCGTCCTCCGTGGAGCGACTCGAGGAACGGAAATCGGCTCAACGGTTTTCATGTATGAGCATCCGAGCAGAGATGGTGGCAAATCATGACGGGCGACTCAGAAAATGGAGAGGACGAACGACTATTATGATAGGAGTTCGTGAGTTCAAAGGCAAGCCGACCGCGCCTTGGCGTCGTACCGGACGGTCAAG
>JAKBCQ010000524.1 GCA_021807585.1 Planctomycetota bacterium
TTTGATCCGCGAGCGCCTCGGCGAGCGAATCGCCTCGGCCGATGCGAACACCGAGCGCGTGATTGCGGCCGTAGCCGCTGTAACACGTCGTCACGACGTCGCCGACCCCCGCGAGTCCCGCGAACGTCGTCGAGCGACCGCCGAGCGCAATCGCAAACCGAGCGATCTCGACCAGTCCGCGAGTGATCAGCGCCGCCTTGGCGTTATCGCCGAGCTCGAGTCCGTCGCAAATCCCCGCGGCGATCCCCACGATGTTCTTAAGCGCTCCCGCGAGCTCGACGCCGATTGGATCTTCATTCATGTACACACGAAACATGCCTTCATTAAAAAGATCGCGCACCGCGATGTTGAGCGGCTCGTTGTTTCCGGCGACGACGACCGATGCGGGAAGGCCGCGAGCGAGCTCCTCGGCGTGGCTCGGGCCGCTGAGAACCGCGACGGGTCGATCGCCCCAGATTTCGGTGATAATCCCGCTGGGACGCGCGAAAGTGACGTTCTCGATTCCCTTGACGACGCTGAGACAAGGTACTCCGGGCGGAACGAACCGCGCCGCCGATGAGAGTGTGAACCGGAGATACGCCGACGGGATCGCGACGATCAAAAGCTCGGCGCCGCGGACGGCGCGGGCGAAATCGGCGGTCGGCTCGATCGCGGCGGCAAGCCGAACTCCAGGAAGATGCTTGGCGTTCTCGCGCGAAGCGATGATTCGCTCGGCTTGATCGCGCTCACGACACCAAAGCGCGACCGATCCCGCCTTCTTCGCGGCCAATAGCGCGAGAGCCGTTCCCATGCCCCCCGCGCCCATGATCCCAACCCGATTCATTGTCATCCGGCCTCGAAGCGGCGGTCGCCCGCGCCTTCATAAATGTTCATAACAATAGATCTTAAAACCTCCGCGATCGGCGAACACGCGCGTCGAAGGCCTCGGCGCTTCATCAATCAGCATACAAGAACGCCGAACCGTCGAACAGCGCGGGATCGAAAACGAGCGACGCGATACCCGCGATCGTTCACTTCACCGCGCCTCCGGTTTGATCTTTGACCGGGATCTTCTCGAGAACCACGGCGTACTCTCCGCCCCAAAGCACCCGGTATTTTTGATCGAGAAGTGTCTGGATTTCAGGGATATGTTTATAAAACTCTCCCGCCCACCCCTTTTCGCCGCGCACGATGAAATCGGCGCCGTTGAACTGACGGAGATCGCGTTCGAGCTCCTGGGGCATGATCCAGCCGGGATCGTGCTGCGAGCAAACCGTCGGTTCGAACTCGGGGAAGAGTAATTCCAGGCTTCCCTGGGGAATCAAAAGCGCCGCGTATCGTCCTCGAACAAGAGCGCGGGCCTTCATCCAATCGTCGTATTCTCGTTGCGCCATCCACAACCATTGAACGTCTCGACGCGGGCTAGTCGTTCGGTACTTTTCAAGAATGATCGTCGTTCTGGAATAATTGCCGAGCAGGCAAATCGGCGTCAGTAACGCCAAAATCAACCCGCGCGAACGCGACAACGGCGCGACCGCGGCCAAACCCATCATTAATACATAATAATAATACGCGTATCCCCAGGCGTGCGGCCAGAACAAGCAGACGAAAATTATATGAATAATCGCACACGTGACAATCATTTCGTGATTATGCGCGTAAGGATCCTCGGCGAATTTCGGTCGCACCGTCCGCGCCAGAGAAACGATCGCGCAGATCAAGAAAAACGCGGTCGCGGCGAGCCAGAAGCCCGCGGTCGTCCCCAAATAGTAGCCGATCCGGGCGCCGGGAGGATGCCAGAAATAACGGCCTATCCCATGAAAAAACCCAAGATTGTTGAGCCGATAACTCTTGGCGCCGACCGTCGGGAAAAACGAATGCAAAACGGGATAAACGCCGAAATAAGCGACCTCGGCCGCTACCGCGCCGATCCCGATCATCGCCGCCGAGGCGATCGACTTCCAGAACCGCGCACCGGGTCGTCCTCGTTCGGCGATCAACATTGTACTAATAATCACAAAACCATAACAATATGCCATGCTAGGTTTGACGAGCGCGGCGAGAGTGATCAAAACGAGCGCGTGATCGCGCCGGCCGGCGGCTTGTTCGGCCAACGCATTGGTAATCAGCGCCGCCTCGATCGCCGCGAAGAGCATCGGATAGGGCAAATTGATCGTGAACGGCATCGCCGCGATCAAAAACGCGACGCCGATCTTCCCCACGCGCATCGCGACCGCGAATCGAGCCAATCCCCATCCCATGAACATCGTCGCGATGAATCCGCCGCCGAAATACGCCGCGGGCGTTTTGCCGAAGAGCCAAAACCAGGGCCGTTCCATCAGCGGACTGAGCATGCCGTAAGCATAACCAAAATCGACCAAAGGGCGACGCCCCTGATCCATAAGCACGTGAAACTTCAAGTTGGCGCCTTGATCGCCGAAAGCGAAATACTCAAACCGAAAATAATCCGGGATCTGAACAACCCATAACACGACGATTTCGACCAGGAACACGAGCGTGAGGATCGTGCTCGGTCGCAGTGCTCGCTTCTGGTCGGGGGGGTTCGAGGTCGATTCGATCATGCGGGATTCGCCGTCAATTTCGTAAGAGTGATCGCTCCAATCGCTTCGATCGTTCGCGAAATCGAGCAACAACTCATCAATATCCTATTCTTCCGTCCGTTTCCAGAGCGTCCAAACGTCCGAACTCGCGATCGATCGCCATGACCCTCCGCGGGTCGGCTTGGAAGCGTCGACACGCAAGAGTAACACATTGGGATGATAACGCTTCATAAACGGACGGGGATCCGCGTCGATCCGATCGAAAAGCTTGAGCCGAGCCGCCAAAACGGCCTCCTTCGTCCAGGCGGGATTATCGGAGAAACCCGCGGCGAATCGAGCGTCCTCGGCGATCGTCGCGTAACCAGGACGATCAAAACCCAAAAGCCATGCGTTGAGCGCATGCCGTTCGTGAACCTCGCCGTCAGGTATCATCGATGAATGCGAGCTATGAGGATCATGGAACAAAAGCGCCGATCGCGAGTACAAAAGCGCGACATTCACCTCGCGCGGACCCGCGAGCACGTCGTTGATCGTCAGTTCCGAAAGCGCTCCCCGAAGCGGCTCGATTTCTTCCAACACCTTGGAATTCCAGACCGCCTCGCGAGCGTGAACCGCCTCGTAAGGACGCCACGCGAACGCGATCGAGGTCGTCGTCAAAACGACGATCCATCCGACGACGAACACCCGGAGAGGCGTCTTTCCAAATCGATCGATCGCGATCGCGAAACTCGCCAATAAACACGCCTCACCAAAAGATGAATACACATAATTCCAATGAAAATTCTCGAATTCAAGCCCTGTGACGACCGCGTGATTGCCCAAACCGAATCCCGCCGCGGTGAAACACCAGAGAAGCGCGATCGCGCGGCTTCGCAGCCAAATCGCCGCAACCGCGCCCACGGCGAGCTTACCCCAAGCCCAAACGTTGCGCAGATACATTCGCCGCGCCGGACTCGCCGGGGGCAGTTTTTGCCCCCGCGACATTCGTTCCAATATCGGCTTTGATGTTTGATCACCAAACGTTTTGGTATTTTGATAGACTTGCCCCCCGCCGAGCGCGACCCCCCCCGCCAAGATCAACGCCGTCAGTCCAAGTTCGCGAGTAATCGCGGGCCGATCTTCTCGTCGCGTCAAATAATCCGCTAAAATCAAAACGCCGTTAAG
>JAKBCQ010000525.1 GCA_021807585.1 Planctomycetota bacterium
TTCGGCGCCTTGATCGGCTTGGGTTCGGTCTTACGATCGGTCCGAGCCGAGGATCAACCTCGTTCCGAATCATCCCAAGCCGCGGCGATCGTCCCGATCCAATCGTCGGCTTTATTCCGGCTCAAAGACGACGATGACGCGATCGACGTGAATTATTTTCGCCAATTTATCGACATGCAATCATTTTATGCTTATTATCATCGAATTATCGCGAGGAAAATGATCGAGAGCGAAAGATTCGACGAAGCGATTGCGCATTATCGCCGAGCGATCGACCTTGATCCTCATGAATCGAAAACTTGCGCGAAGTTAGGGTTTCTGTTGAATCGTATCAATCGCCACGATGAAGCGATTCCGTATCTTCAGAGAGCGATTAAATCCAACCCCGACGATTTGGTATTGCGATCGCATCTCGCCTCGGCGCTCAAAAAAATGAAGCGATACGACGAAGCGATTTCAGAATGTCGAATGATTGTGAAATTCGACTTTAAGAGCTATTACGGGCACGTTTATTTAGCGGAATGTTTGTCGAATCTGGGACGAATCGAGGAGTCGGTTGACGAGTTTATCAAGGCGAGTGAAATCGATCCCTCGATCTCGGTAACGCACGAGGAACTTGCGCATAATCTGATCAAACTCAAACGATACCGCCAAGCCGAGTCGGAGGTGCGCGAGGTCGTTCGTCTGGAGCCCGATTACCCCTGGGCGCGGAAGAGACTCGGCGAATTATTGATGAATCGTCGTGCATACGACGAGGCGATCGCGACTTTGAAAATCGCGATCGAACTTGATCCTCATGACGCGGAATCTCATACGGCGATTGCATGTATTTATAACGTATTGAAAGATTATGAGAAGGCCGTCGATGAATGTCGCGTGACGCTCGGATTGAACGCCGATAACCCGACGGCTGAAAGCGTTCTTGCCGAGGCGTCGTTGAATTTGAAACGATACGACGACGCGATCGACGCGGCACAAAAATCTATCAGTCTGTATCCATCATATGTCTACAATTATATTATACTTAGAGAAGCAAAAGTTCTCAAAGAAAAATCCAATATTCAAAAATCGAATACAAAAAAACATTAAGTCTTCTGAAATTATAAATGTATATATAATTAATCGAAATATACTGAATTGGTTCGGGGTTTATTTGGGGCGATCGACGACGGCGAACGGGAGGCTCGGGCGATGCGTACGACGTATCAGGCGCGGAAGGCCTTGATGTTCAATCCGAATCGGTTTTTCCGCATCGTTTTGATAGCGATCGTTTTCGGCGTCTTGATCGGCTCGGGTTCGGTCTTACGATCGGTTCGAGCCGAGGATCAACCTCGTTCCGAATCATCCCAACCCGCGGCGATCGTCCCGATCCAATCGTCGGAGCTGTTCCGGCTAAAAGTGGACGACGCGATCGACGTAAATTATTTTCGCCAATTTATCGACATACAATCATTTTATGCTTATTATCATCGAATTATCGCGAGGAAAATGATCGAGAGCGAAAGATTCGACGAAGCGATTGCGCATTATCGCCGAGCGATCGAGCTTACACCGGCTCGATCCGATCTTCATTTTGAACTCGGCTTACGGTCGGCGCGAATTGGAAAGATCGATTCGGCGATGAACGCATTTCACTTCGCGGTCAAGCTCGATCCGAACATCCCTGAATATCACGATTATCTGGCGCGATCGCTGGCGAAAGCGCGAAAAAACGACGAAGCGATCATCGAATTCCGCCGCGCGATCGATCTCGAGCCGACGCTCCACCACGCTCGTCGTTATCTCGCCTCGATCTACTTAGATAAAATGATGTTTATATATTGTATCAATGAATGTCGCGCGGCGATTCGAATACGTCCCGATTATGCGCCTCCTTGGATCACGATGGCGACGGCCCTGGCGGCTTCGAGACGAATCGATCAAGCGGATCGAGTTTTGCGCGAATCGCCGCGGATCGATCCAAATGATCATGAGACCAATCTTTTGCTAGCACAAGCATACGCTTTGATGAATCAAACCGACCTTACGATTAAAATAGTGAATGATATAATCAAAGAAGATCCAAACAATGTGAACGCCTATATAATGTTAGCGAAATCACTGAATCTCCAAAATCAGGTGAGCCGGGCGCTTAAAGCGGCTCGTCGAGCGTCGGAACTCGATACTCAATCGGCGCAGGCGCGTGTGATTCTGGGCAGATTACTGTTGCGATCGTATCTATTCGATGAAGCCGAATCCGAGTTGATCCTGGCCGGTCGTCTAGACGGTACGAATTTTGAGCCGTTTCAGCTTCTGGGAGATCTCGCCGCGCTCCGCGGCAGGCACGAAGCCGCGATCGTTTTATATCGAGACGCGGTTCGTTTGTGTCCGCTCGACGCGACATTGAGAACGAGTTTAGCCGAAAGTTTGTTGTATCGGCGGCGTTATGATGAGGCGATCGTCGAATGTCGCAAAGCTTATGAGCTCGATCCCAAACAAATCAAGGCGTTGCTTTTGCTCGGTCGTCTCCACTATTATAAGGGCGATTTTGATCGATCCATCGAGATTTTGGAACCTTTGGCTCGGGTTGAATCCGAAAATGTCGACGTTCATGACTATCTTGGTTGTTCTTATTCTCAGAAAAATCGATTCATCGACGCCGAACGAGAATTCAATCGCGCCGTCGTGATCGATCCCAAAAACGCACAAGTATGGAATGATTATTCCGGGCATCATTGGAGAATGGGGCTTCATGAACGCGCGATTGAAGATTGCCGTAAAGCGATCGAAATCGATCCCCGAGTCGGCGATTCTTATATGGGTGAAGCGTCGGCTCTTGAAATGACGGGCCGAACCGACGAGGCGATCGAAGTATTACGATCGGGAATTCTAATCAACCCGGATCACGCCGGGCTCCACGGCGCTCTGGGATCGATATTAATTGATCATAATAAAATCGTCGAGGGAGTTAACATGCTTAAACAGGCTTTGCTTCTCGATCCCGAGCTCGCTCAGGCTCATCTAACACTGGGAAGCTTTCTATATCGCATGCGCGGACTTCATCGCATAACGGCTCGCCGAGGGTCTCGTCTCTCATTGGGAATGCTTCGATATCCCCCGGGAGATGTCCAGGAAGCGATCGCCGAGATCCGAACAGCGATCGATCTTCAGCCCTCCAATATCAAGGCGAGGTTGGCGTTAGCGGAGATCCATCATGACAATCGAGAAAACGATAAGGCGATCGCTGAAATCGCCGAAGCGATCCGAACATCCCCCAAAAACTTGGTATTGCGCATCTGGAGCGGAGATTTTTTCGCTCAAATCAAGAGATATGACGACGCGGTCGAGCAATATCGAGCGGCGATCACGCTCGATTCTTCGAACGCTCGCTTGCACGTATCTCTTGCGGCGATTTTAATGAAACAAGGAAAACTAGCCGAGGTTTCTACCGAGATCAACATCGCTTGTCGACTCAAATCGACGCGACGCTAACAGTCTTAGAGATCTGCATTTCAATAATCATTAATCAATAATGTAGAATTTCGCAATCCACAATTTGACGCGAGACGATTTCATCTTGACCGATATTGCTTGTATTCGTATCGTTCCTCGGTTTCATCGCGGCGATCGACGACGGCGAACGGGAGGCTCGGGCGATGCGTACGACGTATCAGGCGCGGAAGGCCTTGATGTTCAATCCGAATCGGTTTTTCCGCATCGTTTT
>JAKBCQ010000526.1 GCA_021807585.1 Planctomycetota bacterium
CGGCGTATCCGGCGAAGCTCGATCTCATACAAACTTGCCGGAGTCGATTCTGATCGATTAGAGTCGATTTAGGTTAAGCGATCGGCCGAGCAGTCCACACGTCAATCGAGCTCTTGCCGGGAGTTGTCGTGGCAGAATCCGATCTTCCAGTAACACAAGATCCGGGAAGAAACGAAGGCGCCGGAAGGAAATGAGGCGAGCAAATTCTGCGCGCGGTGTCGGCGCTCCGAGACGAGGTTTTGGTAAACAAAAAAGACATTTTAATCCTTAGCGATCTCACGAAAGGGTTGAGCGTAAAGATCGATCGCGTTGAAAAGGATTTGAGTGAAAAGATCGATCGTGTTGAAACGGATTTGGGGGATACGATCGATCGCGTTGAAAAGGATTTGAGTGAAAAGATCGATCGTGTTGAAAAGAATCTGAGCGGAAAGATCGATCAAGTTAAAGATGAGTTGGGTGAATAGATCCAACGGATTCATACCGATCAGGCGGTGATGAGAACCGAAATTGGATACACCAAAAAATGGGCGTACCGGGCGTTGGGAGTCGGTGTCGCATTAATGTTCGTTATGATTAAATCCTATATGGATCTCAGCGCGCAAATATCTTCCTTGACGGTTCGCTATGAGCAAATGTCCGACAACATCAAGCAGATCAGAGATGATCTTAAAGCGATGCGACCGGATTCCAGAATCAAACTCGATGAGAGGAGACCGATGATCACGGAATAAAGAGGCTATCCCAAAAGCATTTCGCATCTTCCGCGGGTTTAGAGGCTGAATCTTCAATCGCGAGCTCGAACCTTCGGGTAATCCATATTTGCATACCCATTTATTTAGAGAGTGATAATCGCTCTGTCGGAGGGGGCTCGATAAGAGTCGCACAGGTTCGCCGCGACGAACCAACCCGCCGGACATAATGAATTACGCATAATTACTTACATAGGTTCTTTATATAACTGAAGTTCGTGATTTTTACGCGCGTGCTCCGTTTTCGATCGGCTAGAGAGAAGCCTGATAACAGGCTCTTCCGTCTCTCGATTCGAATCAACACACCCCCAAACGCCGCGCCTCGGCTTGCAATAAATCGCTGTATTCAATTGTGAAGCTCGCTTCGGTGTCGAGCGTTCGTAACGACACGGGAAGGCTTTCATACTCGCTCCGGGCGTGTTCTCGAATCGACTCGAGCGTCGGAAGCGAGGCGACAAGCCTGCCGTTTCGAACGATCGGTTCCAGCAGCGGTTCGCCGATCGATTGTTCATCCGCTTGCGTAATGATATCCTTGATAATTATTCCCGACGCGTCTCGAACGCGGTGAATTTGCTTGGCGAGCGGGTACGTTTTTTTTCCCTCGCTCAGCTTGATTCGCCCTTTCCCCTCAAGTTCCACAAGTTTGTATACCATTGAAAGCGCCGGCGCGTCGGCGCTCGTGATCATCTGCGTGCCGACGCCGAACGAATCGATCGGAGCACCCGCCCCGATCAAATCGGCGATCCGATATTCGTCGAGATCGCCGCTCGCGACGATCCGAGTTTGAGCGCGATCCGCCGAGTCGAGGATCGATCGAGCTCGGATTGAAAGATCGAGAAGATTTCCGCTATCGATGCGAATCGCGCGAATCGGAGGTTCGACGGCGGCGGCTCGGCGAACGCCCTCGAGCGTCTCGTACGTGTCGACGAGAAGCGTCGATCGCTCTCCATAACAATCGACGAACGCCTGAAACGCGTCGACTTCGCTTTCGAATGATTGAATCCAAGAATGTGCCATCGTGCCGATCGGCGGGATTCCCAGTAATCGAGCCGATTCAACATGACTTGTTCCAATGCATCCCGCAAGGTACGAGGCTCGTGACGCCAGGAACGCGGAGTGCGGTCCGTGGCCGCGACGCGCGCCGAAATCGAACACTCCCCTGCCCTGCGCCGCGGCGACAATCCTCGACGCCTTCGATGCGACGAGCGTGGGATAATTGAGCGAAGCGAGCAACAGCGTTTCCAGCCATTGCGCCTGGGGCGCGGATGCGACCACCCGAACGAGCGGCGCCCCCGCGAAAACGACCGTCCCCTCGGCGACCGACCAGACGTCTCCCTGGAACCGGAGCGAATGAAGCGAATCAAACCAGCCCGATCCGATCGCTTGAAATTGCGGGAGCCGGCGCAGGTACTCAATTTGTTCCTCGGTGATCTGAAGCGCCAAGATATCGGCGATCACTTGCTCGAGCCCGGCGAAGACGAGATAAGAACGGTGGTTGGGAAGCTTGCGGACGAACAGCTCAAACGTCGCTCGCGATTCACCGAGCCCCGCGGCATGATAACCCGCCATCATCGTAAGCTGATACAAATCGGTCGCAAGCCCAAGCTCGCGACGATCGGGCCAAAGCGATAAAGGCTCGTGAGATTTGTTCAATTTTTTTCCTTATGGGTCTCGGCGATAAAGCAGCAGACGATTCGCCGGCTCGGACCTGGAACCGATCGCTTCGACGCGGGAATCATTATCGACCCCGCCGATCCAATCGAGTTGTGTGGGAAGATTGACGCGATAACGTCGGCCGAGGATCAGCCGATATCTGCTTCGCGACACTTGCGAATGTTCGTGAAGAGCGATTGAGGAAGTTGATGAATCCTCGTTTGCCGGCTCGACTCGATCGCCCCGCGAACCTTCAGGTTCATGCCGCGACACCGATGTATCGACGATTCCACAAGATGTCGAGGCCATGTTATGTTCAAAATCTTCAAGCGAGGCGGCGGCGATTGATCGAAAACCGTCGAGAAGCAAATACCAACGAACGACGGGGGATGTGAAGCAAACGATCGGGTAATCGCGTCCCGGAGTCTCCTTTTCCAGTTCGCGCACTGCGCGACCGAGATCGTCGCTAGCCGCGAGCAATTCCGAGGAATCGGCGGGATGCGAGATAAACGATAATTGACTTTTTGAGAAGAGAATGAAACAAAAGATAGCGATCGATGCGAACGAAGCTTGTACGATGAAGAACGGTTTCTTGGGATGTTGTTTGAGGAAATCGAACGAGCGCTCGACGATTTCCGGGGATTGAGCCGAGACGATGATCGCCGCGACGACCAACCAGCCGACTCCGTGAAGCGGCAGCCAAAGCCGCGCGTAAGGATGATATAGGGGTGTGAGGATCGACATAACAATCAACCAGCATGCGATGATTCGAACCGACCGACGGCGATCGACCAGGAGCACGGGAAGACACGCGACTCCAAGCCACCAGGCAAGCATCGGTATTGATCCGAAAGCGGCCGCGGCGATGAACAATCCGACGCAGAAGCGAGCGGGGGTGTTTCGCGCTTTCGTGTTCCAGAAGCGAATTCCATTTTGCGTGTAAGCCGTCATGAGCCAAGCGACCGCCGCGGCGACGCCGACCCAGGAGAATGAACCCCAAAGCCCCCCCGAGAGAGCGACCCCCTGCTCCATCTGGATCTTCCATATCGCCGGCCAGGCGGCGAAGCCTTTGAAATAACCCCTTTGGTGTGCGAGCAGATTCGCGTAGCCCGAAGTTCGTTCGACGAATCGATACCAAGGCAGATAAGTGAACGCGGCGACGATCGCCGCGGCGTTCCCCCACGCGATCGTACGCTTCCAGGCGGATTCACGTCGGTTGATCATTGAAACAAAGGCGTCGATCGCCGCGACAAAAGCGACGATCAAACCAGTGAGAATACCGTTATATTTGAGATTTTGAG
>JAKBCQ010000006.1 GCA_021807585.1 Planctomycetota bacterium
TCGACGGTCGAGGGGATCGACGCGGGGGCGGCCTTCGGCTCGATTTCGTCGGCGAGTTTGAATTCGCTTTCCGAGTCGGCCGCGGGATCGTCGAGGGGAGCCTCGCGAGGCGTCGACGACGATTTTGCGGGTTCTCGCCGCACGCTCGCGGCGGGCCCGGGTTCGGGATCAAGGTCGATCTCATCAAAATCGGGATGTTCGCTCATGTGATCTCCCGACGTTCTAAACCGCTATCGCACCCGACTCGATAAACCGAGGCGCGTCGTGGAATTCGTTTTCGAATCGTGATCCGCGGCGGTCGGAATCCGACTCGACCGGCGACCGCGGACGAACGCTTACTTTCGGGCCGATCGGCGCGGTTTCACCAAAGCTATTCGATTCATCGGATCGACCCCAAGGCTTCCGACAATTCATTATGAATGATAGGTCAAGCGGACCGGCGCGATCCACCCAAATCCACGATCATCGAGGGTCTTACCCGAGAGCACGCGCGGCCGCCGATTCGATTGACGTTGAACCGGGTACATCCCGCGTCATTTCGCCGCGACCAAATCGGCGACGAGCCGGGGTGCGATCGGCGTTCCCAGCCCGGTGACGAGATTATAACCCGAGCCCGAGAAATACGTTCCGTTCGAGCCATAGAGGACCGGAGAGAAATCCCCGGAGAACGCGTAAAGATCGGGAAGCGTTTGGGTGGCGCCGTCGAGCGAACCCTTGCCGATGAGCGCACGCCCCTGATCGGCGATCGCGATTAGCCCCGCCCACTGGGGAGGACCGAGGCTCGTCCCGCCCGCGCGCGTCCAGCCGCCGTCGGCGATCGAGAAAATGTCGATTCCGGGAGATGGATCGCCGTATATTGATACGTCAGGGGTCGCTCGTCGACCGATCGCCTGATCGTAACGGATGAGCGCGCTTAACGCCGTTTGACTCGAACCGGGACCGCGCCTAAATTGATAAAAATTTGCCGGCGTGACGAAGTTTTGCTGGAATGAAGGGCGCGGTTCGAACCGACTGACGCCTCCCCCCGAGCCGTTCCAGGCGGTTTCGTAAACGCCGCTCGCCGTGCCGACGAGCGACGTCGCTCCCACCCCGACGACGTTCGGCGACGACGCGGGCCAGCTCGCCCCTCCACGACCTCCGCCGTCCCCTGAAGACGCCAAAAACGTGATTCCGGAATGCCCGGCGGGGGTTTGAAATTCACCGTCGTACGCGGTTTGACCCGCGAATTCGCCACCCCCCCAGCTCATGGAAACCGCGACGACTCCCGGCACGGCCCGGGCGACGTTCACCCCCGCGAGCAACGACGCCGTTTGCAGCGAATTCGTTTCAACGAGAACGATGTTCGCCCCCGGCGCCGCGGCGTGCGCCGTCTCGACGTCGACCGCGATTTCGAGCCGAGCCGTCGAACCCGCGGTGCGCGGCGGCGTCGAACCGCCGCTCTGATTGAGGATCGTCAAACTTGGAGGCGCGGGCAACCCAAACGCTTGATCAAATATTTGTAGTTCGATGCCGATGTTGGGATCGGCGCCTCCGTCGACGATCGCGATCGTCTCTCCCGCTCCCGTTCCCGCGACGCTCCCTCCCGTGCTTGTCGGAAGAGCGATCTGATTGAACCCGTAACGATCGAGAATCACCTGGGGCGTGAACCCGCCGAACGGAGCAGACGCGATCGTGGCGATTCGATCGATACGCGTCGATTTCGCTCCCGACGGATTCACATGAGCCGCGCCCGCGAAGCCGCGCTCGAAGGCCTGAACGATCGCATCGCGACGAATCAAAGCCGATACGTGCGAATCGACGCCGGCCGACCGCGGCGCGATCGGAAGCGCGATCGTCGACAATAGTTCGATCCGATCGAGCGCGTCGAATTCGGGAGCGAACCCGAACGCGATCGGCTTTTTCATGCCGAATCCGCCGCGACGCGCAAGCCGCGTACATATTCTTGAAATCCACGCGTAACATGTTGCTTTAAGGTGATTATGCATCGATGTCGGACCGGTTGATGATTGAGGGCCGGCGAGGCGTCGAGCCAATTATGAATCACATCCCTGAGCGAGCAAGGCGATTCGGATCAAAGCGAGAGATTGGTTCGCGTCGATTTCGGATTATTCGGTTCAATCGACCGCGACGACGGCTTCAAACGGCCGGTCGACCTCCCACAGTTCGAGTGCGCCGATCTTGCGAACGCTCCGGACGCGATCGGGTTGTTCGGTTCGCAAGCGATGCAGATGAGCCTCGAAGCCGTCGCCCGGATACCACGAGTGCGCATGATCGATCACGCAATAGACCGGCCTTCCCGCGACGAACCGCGCTCGATAGCGATCGCGAAGCCGAGGCCATCCAGGATGATATTCATACCCGCCGATTCGTCCCGCGGTCAAGTCGGGAGTGAGAAGCGCGACATGATGCGACGCGACGATTCCGCGAACCCCCATCCGATCGAGTTCGGCGATCAACGGACGGATCGGCGATTCGCGCACGATACCCCGTTCGATCGTGAGCTGCGCGAACCCCCACGCACCCAGAATCACCGCGAGATAAAACGGCCCCACTCGCCCCGGAGCGCTCCGAACTCCGCGAGCGATCAACCCCGGAAAGAATATCCATATCGGAATAAGATACCGCATGGACGTGCCGTTGGCGCTTACGGCTTGAAACAAAAACATCAGGATCGCCGTCATGACGCCGACGAGCGCGAGAGCGGTCGGCGTTTCGGCGGAGTCGCCCTTCAATCCCAACAGCGTACGAATTTCCGATCGATCGCCGACCGCGGCGAATGCGATTAAAACGAACGCGGCGATCACGACGATCGGGCTGATGAAACCGAGAACCCAGAGGATCGAAGTCCCCAATCTCGCCTCGAATTCGTTCTCGTAGCCGACGAGCGAATAGATTCCGCGGCTCGCGTCGGCGCCGATCAATCCCCCCGTCGCACGGAGGCCGTCGTGGATCGTTACCGATAAATCCGCGGGGGATCGAATCCAGATCGGAACCGACCGCTCGAGCCGCGCGTAACCCAGAGCCGCCCGCGCCGAGTCGATCGCGATCGGCGCGAATCCGACGATCAAACCCAGGCAAAACACAGAGTCTTTTATGATCAACCGATACGCCCTCGCGCCGAACCCCGTATGCCACGCCGCCGCTCCCATCAATAAAGCGATCCCCGCGGCGGCGAACGGCTTGGCAAGTGAATTTTTAATGATATTATTGAAAAAAACATATTGGATGGTGTGGCCGACGCGATCTTGTTCGACGTGGCAAAGGAACGAGAGGATCGCGATCGAAGCGGCGGCGAGCGCGACCCAGCCGACGGGGGCGAGAGGACCGCTCGTCCAACCGAGCGACCTTGGCCTGCTTAATCTCAGTTCCGTGCCGTGGCGGCGAAACGTCCAGTCGATCGCGAGCGTCACGTAAACGATCAGGGCGATCGGATTGAGATAATAGCCGACGCTCAGCAGAACGCCCCATCCGAAGCGACGTGCGGGCGATAACGGCCGTTCGCGAGGAAGCATGACGGCTCGGTACGCGATCAAAACGAGCGTTCCCCACGCGAGAATAACCGTATAGCCGCCTCGTGAAGCGACGCTCCAAACCGCGAGCATCGGCGACCCGATCGTCGCGACGAGCGCGGCGATGTGGCCCGTCGTCCGATCGCGCGCGAGCCGCCACAGGGCGTATTGAGCCGCGACGAAGAGCGCGAAATAGAAGGTTGGAGCGAGCGCGACCGTCCACGGCGAATGGCCGAGGAATTTGACGAAGATCGCCGCGGTGTAGGCCTCGAGCGCTCCCATGTAGCGTTGACCGTCGAAGAAGATCGGCAGTCGTTTTGCCTGAGAGATATCGAGCGCCATCAATCCCACGACGGCCTGATCGTGATCGAGCAGGCCCTCGATTTTGGCGAGGATCGGCATTCGGAGCAGCGGCGCGATGATGAACCAAATGATCGCGGCGATCGTGTCGTAAGCCGTCCAGGCGTTGGTTTCGAGCCGTGACGAGGCGTTTGTGCGATCGGTCGCCGCGGCGACGGGTAAAGCGAAACTCATGATGGATTCTCGCGTCGCGAAGGATTGCGTTGAAATCGATCAATGATCGAGCGTCGATCACCGCGGCGCTCGATTCGTGACGATCCAGTTTAGGACGCGATTCGGGGGTTGCTGCGATTGAGAGATCGAATCGATCAATTAGAGACACAATGCGTTTTTAATGAGAAGCCGGCGATCCGAGCGATCCGGTAACGCCGCTCGTGTTGATCAATCCCTGCAAGACGATCGCGACTCTTCCTCCGCCGGTCGCACGTTGGCGGAGTGCCCCTCCCGGCGTGTAGTGGATGTCCATTGTTCCCGCCCCCGTTCCATTTCCGACGGTCGGCGGTCCGTTGTTGGGGAAGTAAACTCCCGAACTAGCCGTATCGGACGTCCAGGTGAAATGCGTGGGCAAGCCGTGGAAGAGGTAATTGGGATCGCCGACGAGGTCGATTTCGGAGAGCGAGTTCGTTACGTCTTCGTTTTTGGGATGGATCGTCATCAATCCGGTAATCGTTCCCTGTGATAGATCCTTGGGGAAAAAGGTCGACATCAACGACCAAATATGAAAAGATTGATTTGACATCCCTTGTGATTTAAAAGAAATCTGGAACGATTGATCGTTAAATCGGGGCGGGCCGACGATATATTCTCCCGTTAATTTCACGACGAACGTTTGGCGAACGACCTCGTGCGGAGTCGGCTGGGGAGTTCCAGATGGATAAAGAGTGTTGAGCGCGTATTGGATTGCTGTTGCGAACGGAGTGATCCCGTGCGGGCCGACTTGCATTGATGTGACATTTTGATGAACTTGAGAAGTGATTGCGGATTGAGCAGCCGCGTTCGAAAACGCCGCCTGAGTAAGTTCGGGCGTGCGGTTGATCGCCGAGAAAAGCGCGGCGTACGACATTAACTCGCGCGATTCGAACGACTCGACCGCGGGGCGAAAACGCCTCGACTTTTCTCTGCTTCTGTAATTATATTTGTATGTAATCATAAATTTTAGTGTGTTGTTGGTACTTGAATTGATCCGTTCACGCCCGCCGACGCGACGAGCCCCTGGATGACGATCGCGACCCGTCCACCTCCGGTCGCTCGATTTCGGAGCGATCCTCCCGGGATGTAATGGACGTCGATCGTTCCCGCCCCCATTCCATTCCCCACGCTGATCGGTCCCGAATTGTTAAAATAAGCCCCCGAGCTCGCGGAATCGGCGATCCAGGTGAAATGCGTCGGCAGTCCGTGAAAGAGGTGATTCGGGTCTCCGGTGAGATCGAGCTCGAGTACCGACCCGGTGATGTCTTCATTCTTTGGGTGCAGCGCCATGAGCCCCGTGATCGTTCCTTGCGCGGTATTCTTGGGAAAAAACACCGACATCAGCGCCCATTGTTTAAAAGATTGATTCGACGTCCCTTGGGCCTTGATCGCTATCTGAAAGGATTGATCCGAGAAGCGGGGAGGACCTACGATATATTCACCGGTTATTTTGACGACGAGCGATTGACGAACAACTTCGTGCGGTAGGGGCTGAGGATCACCCGGAGGATAAAGCTTGTGGAGAGCGTATTGGATCGCGGTTGCAAACGGCGTGATTCCATTGGGACCAACCTGAACAGATGATACATTTTGATGAATATTCGACATGTAAGCGGATTGAGCCGCGGCGTTAGAAAACGCTGCTTGAGTGATCGCCGGGGTACGATTGACAGCGGCCAAAAGCGCACCGTATGAAAGAAGTTCTCGCGATTCGAGCCCTTCCACTTGGGGTCGTTTCCGCACCCGACGTCTTTTTTTTGGATCGAGTGAATACATCATCAAATCTGATCCTATTACATCGAGATATCGTCTGAACGACGGATCGATTCGGTTCTGGATAAAGAGGATCGATCGTGTCTTCCAATCCCCGATCGCCTCCTTCGGATCGTCGGCGACGATTGCTCTTGATCCTCCCATTTAATGAGATGAAGGAACTTGGATATCGCTAACGACTCCGCTTGTGTTGATGACTCCCTGAACGACGACGGCAACCTTACCCCCGCCTGTCGCGCGTTTCCGAAGAGATCCGCCGGGCATGAAATGAATATCGAGCACGCCCGCGCCCGCGCCGACTCCCGGCTGATTGGAAAACAGATAAACGCCGCCGCTATTCGAATCCGCGGTCCATGTGAAATGCGTCGGCAAGCCGTGGAACCGCGTCGGCTGGTTGGGATCGCCCGAAAGATCCAAGATGTTGAACGAACCCGTGATGTCGACGTTCTTGGGAATCAGATCGGCGATTCCCAGGATCGGATCGGTCGCGGGATTCTTTGGAAAAAAGAAGCTCATCTGAAGATATTCATGAAATGATTGATTCGACATTCCTTGACCTTTGATCACGACTTGATACGCCTGGTTGGTGAATCGTGGAGGACCGACGATATAGGTTCCGGTGAATTTGGAGACGAGCGTTTGGCGAACAACCTCGTGTGGAGTGGGTTGCGGATTTCCTGGAGGGTAAGCCGTTGCGAGCGAATACGCGATCGCCTGAGGGAACGGCGTCAGGTTGTGCGGTCCGAACGGCGAGATGAACGCGGGTTTGCGCACGGCTGATCGCTCCGATCCGTGATCGATCGAAGGATGAGCGATCATGGCGGCCCGCGTGTCGTGGAGCGAACTCGCGGCGGCGATCGAAAGCAATTCACGAAATTCGAGCCCTTCGACGACGGGGCGAAGGCGCGATTTATCGTGATTTCTCTGGAATATGTGTTTGCTCATCGCTTTCGATCCCGTTTCCGAATGAGTGGTTTCGGTATGTGATTCGCCGACGAATAAAACATCAACATAGAAGCATTATTAAGGTAGAACTCGCACTCCGACCGCGGTGTTGAGGTCGAGCATCGCGCGGCGATGCCGCGTGACGGCGTCGCTGAGTCGTTTGGCGATGTCGTTGAAATCTTTTTGTGCGTCGAGATATTCGAGTACGCTCGTCGCTCCCGTGTCCCACCGCGTGTAGGCGCCGTCGCGCACCCGACGCGCCGTTTTGATCACGCGTTCGTTAAGATCAATCATGTTCACGCGACTCACTTCGAATTCACGAATCGCCGCGTCGACTTCCCACGCGACCTGTTTTTCTTGTCCGGAGACTTCGAGACGAGTTTGATCGACGTTGAGCTTGGCTCGCGCGATGTTCCCTTGATTGCGGTTGTAGATCGGCATCGGAACCGTGGCGCCGATCGTCCACGAATAGGCGCTCTTAAGACCTAGCCAATTGTTGTTTTGGAAGGTATAAGGTTGGTACAACACGTAGACGTCGGAATACCGTTCGGCCATGCTTAAACGGACGTCGTTTTGGGCTCGATCCAGCGCGAAACGCTGCACCGTCATATCGGGACGGAAATCGAGAGCCGTGCGCGTGAGCGATTCTTGAGTACCCGGTAGCGGCCTGGGATCGAAAAAGATCGTCCGAACCTGAAGCCGAGCCGCGTCGGGCGGGTCGAGATTCAAATAAAACGCCAACGTACGTAATTTCGCATCGAGAAATTGCATACGCTCGCGAACGTCGATCTCCGCTTGTTGCTTGCTCACCAAAACGGCGTCGACCTCGGGCGCCTTGATTTGTCCTTGTTCAAATCGCGCCTGAGTTTTTTCTAAAACCCGACTGATGCCGGCCATGTAAATTTGAGAATACTTGAGATTTTGCATCGCGTCGACGACGTCGATATAAACCGTGTACAAGTTATCGATCTGATTACGAACCGAATCCTGCAATTGAGACTCGGTCACTTTTTTGGCCGATTCGTAAGTCCTTTTGCGGTATTTGCGTTTATGGCTAATATCTAATGGATAGTTAATATTGATATCGACTTGAGCGGGTCCGCCGGGTCGAATGTACGAATAATTACCGTAGGGAATGAGCTGTTCGTCGGCATAGAAGACGGGGTTGGCGCGCAAACCCGCGGTAACGACGTCGGCCTGAGCCATCGGTATTTCGTATTCGAGCGCCAGGATCGCCAGATTCCTCTTCATGAACATTTCGATCGCTTGATCGAGAGTTATTCCCTGAGGAGGACCGACGATTCGCTCGGGTGAGCCCGCCACATCGATCGCTCCGTACGCGGGAACCGGCATCGAAGGGGGAGTGACGGCCTGGGTGAATCGAGTCGGCGGTTGGTACATCGGCACCGAGGGGGGGTTGAGATTGGCGCTCGGTACGTGGCTACCGCCAGGTCCCGCTAGGCCGCTCAACGGCGCCTGAGTTCCAAGATTCAAACTAAAATCAGATTCGCTCGCGGCGCCCGCCGCGGGACCGAGCTTGCCGCGTCCTTTAAAGGCGCCGGGAGGTCCTCCGATATCGATCTGGGCTGCTTGTGCGCGAACTTGCTTCTGGGCGTTTAAAAGGAATACAATTGATACCGTGAATATCGCTAAAAAACGCACGCTTCGCGACGGAAATAACGCCTTGCAACCCATGGCGATTTGGCTTTCTTGTTCGCGAAATTGCGGGTCGGCGCTACCCCGAACGGAAGCGCCGCACGACCGATTCATTCACTTCGTAAAGCTTTATCGGCATTTCCCTCACAATCCGTAAATCAATCCCTTCGCGTTTGCCGTTCGAAACCAAACCGAGCCGAACGCGAACGTCCGGCTCGTCCCCAATCGATGAAAAAAAGCCCGCATCGGTCGATCGCGAAGGTCGCGATCAATACCCTTTCCCTTTGGTTGTGAGAGGGATACGACACAGATACATATCAGCGGTCACGTATAATACGTGTCCGTCCTCGGCCCAGCCGCAATTGGCGGTCGCCACCCCCGTGTTGAACGTTCCCAGGTGCGTACCGTCGGGGGCGAACACGATCACTCCACCGGGCCCCGTCGCGAACAGATTCCCCTTGGAATCGACCTTCATCCCGTCGGGAAGCCCCATTTTCCCCTCGTTCGCCCACGGAGTGGCGTCGAAAAAGACGCGGCCGTTCTTGATCGAACCGTCGGGCTGAACGTCGTAAGCCATCCAGATCGCCTTCTTGGGGTCCGAATTCGCCACGTAGAGCGTCTTCTCGTCGGGCGAGAACGCGATTCCGTTGGGGAACGTCATCTCGTCGGTCAGAAGCGTCAGCTCGCCGCCGTAAGTCAGCCGGTAAACGCCGTTGAAAGGCAATTCCTTGGCGGGATCGGCGTTCCCCTTCAGAAGCCCGTAAGACGGATCGGTGAAATACAGATCTCCGTTTGCCTTGTAAACGCCGTCGTTGGGACTGTTCAGCCGCTTGCCCTTATAACGATCCACCAGCGTGATGAACCGTTTCGAGTTTTCCTCATACCGCGCCACGCGTCGATCGCCGTGCTGGCACAGCACCAGCCGCTTGAGAGGATCGAGGATAAGCCCGTTTGAACCCGGCTCGCCGCCGCGCGGAACATTCCCCGTGTAGCCGCTCGGCGCCAGGTATTCCTCGACGCCGCGCCCCTCGCGAAATTGATAGACGATGTTTCTGGGAACATCGGAAAAGAGCAAACAACCCTGCCGAGGAACCCACACGGGCCCCTCGGACCAATCGAAACCCTCCGCCACAACCATCAACTTGGCGTCCCTGGGGACGAGTGCGTCGAACCGCGGATCCTTTCGCTCGATCGCACCCAACGGCTTCGACGCATTCTTCACCTGCGCCGCCGATTCGCCGACAAGTCCGAACGAAAACACCGCGACCGCAGTCGCGGTCCAGCCTATCTTTTTGTTCATGTAATCACCTGTTGTATCTTGGAGAGATTGAACCGACCGTCCGTTCGCGTGGAAAACCGAGCGTATTGCGTATGACGCCGCGCGGCAACGGTGTTCTCCGAATCGCGCGCCGATCATCAAGCAAATTTAATAATATGAGATAAGCGATGAGGTTGTTCGGTCGTATATCTCCGGGCCGGCCGAGGCGCGATTCCCTGCGGTTACGTGAGCCGCTTGTTCGAGCCGGCGTGGAACCCCCGCCGCGCGGGCGAAAAACTCCCGATGTACACATTGAGATCGGCCGATCGCTCTGGGAAACGTCTAGAAATGGGGCGATTCGCCTGAGTTGCGTGATTGGCACGCGATCTGCCTTACCTCTCAAGTGAGACGGCGCAAGCCGATCGAAGTTACCGAGCCGGCGAAGCGTCGATCGCTCGAGATCCCCCGCCGGCCTTCCCCCCCATTTTGGGAGAAATAATCATGGGACGTCATGTTTTCGATTTTCTGATTCCTCCCGTCTCGCGCGGCTTGACCCACGGATTGCTCGTCGCCGCGGCGTCGATCGCGCTCGTCTTCTTGCTCGATTACGTCGTCGGTCTGATGTTCGAGGCGCGTCGATCGGCGAAGCGGTTCCTCGAACGATCGCGATCGACCCGCAAGATCGCCGTGAGTTCGCCGCGCCGACCCTACTGGATCGACGACCCCCGGGTGTTCGCGGATTTATTCGGGAAGACGAACCGCGCCGATCGGTCGGACCGTCGCCACGCGGTCTCACGCGGACATCGAACGCCCCCGCGGCCGCTTCGAGTCGCCGATCTCTCATTCGATCGTCCTCGCTGATCGATCAAGAATAATAATGATATTTAATTTTAATTATTATTATAAGATAGGATAAGTTAAGTTTATGGTCGATCGACGGTTGGATTGGGAGCGTCGTGACGAGCGAGCGCTCGACGCTCTCAACTTTTTTCTCGCCGACGTTCGCGACGGAGTGGGGCCTTATTTATCGTCGTTTCTCAAAACGCGCGGGTGGGATTCGGGCGTGATCGGGCTGGTGATGTCGGCGACGGGGATCGCCAAAATCGCCTTCCAGACGCCCGCGGGGGCTCTCATCGATCGCGTCCGCGAACGTCGCTTGATCGTCGTCGCCGCGGCGATTTTGGTTTCGGCGGGATGCGCCTCGATCGCCGTTTTTCCCAACCCGACGATCGTCATTTCGGCGCAGATGTTCACGGGCATGGGCGCCGCGGTCTTCCCCCCCGCGATCGCCGCGCTGAGCCTGGGGCTCGTCGGCAGGTCGCGGTTCACCCGGAGAACGGGGCGGAACGAGGCGTTCAATCATCTCGGCAACGTCGCCGCGGCGGTGCTCGCGGGGCTCGTCGGTTGGTACGTTTCGTTTGAGGCTATGTTTATTCTTGTCGCCGTGATGGGAGTCGGCTGCGTCGTCTCGGTGCTTTTGATTCGCGAACGCGATATCGACCCGGCGCTTGCGCGCGGCGCCGATCGAATCAAAACCGCCGACGGTCGCGAGACGATTCGGATCGCCGCGATCGGCGAGCTGCTGAGGGATCGACGCCTCATGGCGTTCGCGATCGCGGTGGTGCTCTTTCACTTTTCGAACGCGGCGATGCTTCCACTCGTAGGTCAGAAGGTCGCCAAATTGTACGGCGACGATTCGAACGCGAGTGCGGCGGCGATGTCGGCGTGCGTCGTCGCGGCGCAACTTGTGATGATTCCGGTGTCGATCGCCGCGGGATCTCTCGCTCGGTCGTGGGGCAGGCTGCCGCTAATGGCGATCGCGTTCGGGATTTTGCCGATACGAGGGTATCTTTATACGCTTACGAACACGTCGGCGGGGCTCGTCGCGGTGCAATTGCTCGACGGTATCGGCGCGGGGACGCTGGGGGTCGTCGGTGTGCTCGTGATCGCCGATCTGACTCGCGGTACGGGGCGATTCAACCTGATGCAAGGGGCTTTGAGCACGGTGACCGACCTGGGGGCTTCGCTGAGCCACGCGACGACGGGGATCGTCGTCTCCAAATACGGTTACGACGCGGGCTTTTTAACGCTCGCGGCGATCGCGCTCGTCGCATTCGTTTTTCTTGTAACGACGATCGGCGAAACGCGCGGCGGAGAAGACGCAGGCGGATCGTTACGTGTTTAATATAAAGTTATATCAAAAATGCTCAGATATTATTTTGACTGAGAAAAGTTTTGGGTGAAATCCGTGTTTTGGGCTGGCCCGCCGGCGACGAACCGCCTAGGATGGGTTTACTCGTTTCGACCTCATGGAGGAGAAGCGGTCGTATCGCCCCGGTTCGCGGTGAAACCGCGAACGCTCGGCTTTTCGATCGCGACGCGCACGGAGTGCGGCGCCGATGTTCGCTCGCAAAGAATCGCTTCTGTTCGCGGTCGTCCTCGCCGTGCTCGTCGGCGGGTTTTTCCACGAATCGCTCTTCCTCGGTAAAATCCTTAGCCCCGCCGATACGCTCCTGGCGGGCAAGGTATTCCGCGACGTCAAACCCGAAGGATACGAGCCGCGCAATCGACTTCTGATCGACGCCGCGCTGCAATTCGAGCCCTGGCTCGAATTCAATCGTGAACAAATACTTAAAGGAAAGCTTCCACTCTGGAACGATCGCGCGGGGTGCGGAGCGCCTCATCTCGCGAACATCCAAACCGCGGTCTTCGACCCGTTCCATCTCGTCGCGTACGCGCTTCCGTGTCCGATGATGTATGCATTTGGTTGGATCGCGGCGGCGCGATTATGGGTTGCGGGGTTGGGGATGTTCGCGCTGTTGCGGTATTGGGGTTTGGGTGGATGGGGACGCTGGTTCGGCGGGCTGACGTATCCGTTTTGCGGATTCATCGTGTTCTGGCTTGAATTTCCGGTGACGTGGGCGGCGATCTGGCTGCCGTGGCTGATTTTTATGGGGGAACGCGCGTTCGATCGCGCCGATTCACGGTCGATCGCGGGGCTTGCGATCGTGACGGGTCTGACGATCTTCGCCGGACACATTCAAACCTCGGCGCTTTGCCTGCTCGCGGCGGGATCGGTCGTCGCGGCGCGGGTATTGGGCGCTTCTCGCCGCGAATTCGAGCGAGAGTCGAAGTCGACTAACATCAACGATTCAAAGCAAAAGGAAGTCGGTACGTTATCGCGTTTATGTACATGGATATTGGGAATCGTTTTAGGGGTTGCGGTCGCGGCGGCGGTGGTGATTCCGTTCGGCTTTTATTTATCGCGCAGTCCGGTGTGGGAGGATCGCGCGGCGAATCGCGCCTCGTTTTGGGCGATCACGCCTCCCAAGGTTCTCGATTCGCTTTGCACCGCGGTTCCGTTTCTTTATGGAAGTCAGAGGCGCGGCGATCCGAACCTGGCTCGAGTTCTTGGAGTGCGGAACGTGAACGAGGCCGCGGGGGGCTTCGCGGGGCTCGCGTGTCTCGTCTGGCTCGCACCCGCGGGGTTCTTGACGGCGTTCGGGCGGAACGCGGCTCGAACTGAAAACGATCGTAAAAATAGAAATCATCATATAATATTAAATACAGAAAATTATCGAATCGATCGATCCGAATCTTTTTATGGAGGTTCGCGGATCGTCGGGGTTGCGCGGCTGGGCGTGTTTTTTTCGGTCATCGGTTTTTTGGCGGCTTTTGATATTCCTCCCGCGCCGAATTTGATCCGGATCGCGCCGGTGGTGAACGTGATGGATCAACGTCGGTTCACATTATGGATTGCATTGGGATTGATTCTGGCGGGATCGGTGGGGATCGACGCGATCGGGCGATTCGCGTCGGTATCGCGTGGGCGTCGATTCGGTCTTTTCGCGTGTTTTTTTGGGGGGATTTTGTTGGCGGCGATTCCGTTCGTGGGCCGGTTCGAGCGCGTCGTCTTGGTGAAGGCGCGGGGATATTACGCGCGGGCCGCGGCGGCCGAGGGGCGAAACGTCGCAGGCGACGGGGCTTTGAAGGATCGAAACGCGAGCGATCGTCCGATCGATTCCGCGGCGAACGCCGAACGCCAAACAAGGATGATCTTGGTGTTTTTCCGACGATCCCTTATGCTGGAGGGGGTGATTTGGTTTGCGCTGGGGGGGATCGCCTTACAATCGAGGCGAGCCCGCCGCGGCGTCGACCCGACGCGAGCGTTACTGCTCGGCGTGAATCTTCTGGAGCTGATCCTGACGGGATACGGGACGAACCCGGCGATCGAGCGATCGGAATATCAACCATCATGCCGAGTGATGACGTATCTGAAACAACATGTTGGAGATCGCGGGCGTGTGACGGCGCTCGGCGCCGAGGCGCCGCCGAACACGTTTTCGCGGTACGGGCTCGCCGACGCGCGGAATTACGATTCGATCGAGCTTTCTCGGAGCGTGAGTTGGTTCGATTCGCTCTACGAGCACGAGCGGGGTCGGATCGATCGATCGAGCCGACGCGTGCTCGGCTGGGCGGGGGTTTATCGGACGCTCGATCGGCTGCGCGATTCGGGGGTTTGCGCGATCGTCGCGTCGTCTCCTCCGCCGGATTCAAGCGAATTCACGCATGTGGAAAAGATCGGCTCGGTTTGGATCGCGGATCTCGCCGGGGCGCCGTTGATCGAGGCGCCCGCGGGGGCGAAGGCGATTCAAATTGTGAGCGAGCCGGGCCGAATTGCGCTCGCTTGGCGCTCGTTCGAAGGAGGAACGGTCGTTGCGCGACAGACGTTCGATCGCGGGATGTCGTGCGTGCTCGACGGCGTACGAGTTCCGATCGAGCCGTACCGCGGCGTGTTTATGAGCGTGCGAGTTCCCAAGGGGACGCATCGCCTTGTTTTGAGCTACGACCCGGTCGAGGCGCGAATTGGAATCGTCGTTTCGACCGCGGCGTTGGGAGCGATCGGCGCGCTCGGTTTTCGTCGCCGACGGGATCGCGAGGCGAAAAATCTCGTCGCGTGGTCTTGGAACATTCGAATCGGTCGGATTAGAATGGATTCTTCAATCCCATCCGGAGTTTCTTCCGGTCAACCCTAAAGGATGAAACGCTGATGGTCCACTTCACGTGTGATCAATGTGGAAAAGATCTGACCGCCGGCGGCGAGCAACGGTTCGTCGTCAAAATCGAGGCGTACGCAGGCTTTGATCCCACCGAGATCACGGACGACGACCTGGACGAAGATCACATGGAAGCGGTGGCGCGTCTCCTTCAAAACGACGAAGCGCTCGACCCCGACGACGTCGATTCACCGATTTGCCGATCGTTCCGTTTCGATCTGTGCCCCTCGTGCCACGCCAAGTATCTGAAGGACCCGCTCGGCAGGGCGCCCGTTCGACAGTTCGACTTCAGTGAGAATTAACGCGATCGGCGAGACGACGCCCGAGCGGGCGTTCGTCTCCAATCCGTGAGTTCTAACGCTCCAATTTATTGATGCTTACATAAAACGATGATCTGATACGTTGATCGATGTTCGGAATCGATCGATCGTCGCGATTGAATTGCGCGGCGATCGCAGATTCGCGCGTTTTGCGCCCGCGGGGTTTTGATCGCGCCTTATGCGCAGATTCGCGTGTTTCGCGCCCGCGGGGTTTTGATTGCGCCGCATGCGCAGATTCGCGCGTTTTGCATCCGCGGGGTTTGATGAGATCCGCGATCGATGCGGGACGATTCGCATGGTGTCGATCCGCCCGGGCGCTCGGCGCGATTCGGGCGCGATCCGACCTGTTTTTGACGGCGAGCGGACGCGTCTCAACGCGAGACGAGCATGACGACGTTGGAGACGATCGAGAGCCCGAGCAGCACCGCGAGCGCAGCGATGATGTTGTTGCGGCTATTCACATATCCCGCCATCTCCACCATTTCGGACTCGCTCATCGATCCGCCGGGATCGTCGTAATCGGTGGCCTCTCCCTCCGAAAGGCTCGTCAGCGAATCGAGCTTTTGCGCCGCGATGATCGGCGGCTCTCCCTCCAACAACCGATTGAGGTCGATGATCAAATCGTCGGGGTCGCGGTAGCGATTCTCGCGATTCCGCGCCATCATCGTTTCGATCACCTCGCCCGACCCGCTTGACAATCGCGTGTTGATATGATCAGGTGGAATGGCTTGAAGGTTTTTATCGATATGTTTCTGCATGACCTCGGTGGGGGTTTCTCCCGAGAACGGCACCTGCCCCGTCACCATGTGGTAGAAGCTTGCGCCGAGGCTGTAGATGTCGC
>JAKBCQ010000527.1 GCA_021807585.1 Planctomycetota bacterium
CGTCGCGACGTTTCATCTCGTTTGCTTCGGCTGGTTGATCTTCCGCGCCGAATCGACGACGCAACTTTCGAACATGATTCACGCGATCGTCGCTCGCCCCGCGATCCCCGCCGCGGCGACGCTGCTTCCGATCGCGGTTTGTATAATTCCATTTTTAATCATACAAATGATTCAATATATTTCACGAGATATGATATTTATATTTCGCGCCCCCTGGTACGCGAGGAGCCTGTTTTACGCGGCGTGTTTCTACGCCTTCGTGCTCGGCGGGGAATTCGGCGGCGGGCGTTTTATTTACTTTCAATTTTGACTCGAGGGTATCGTCCGATGACCGAGCGAATCGGCGCGCGGCGGGCGTGGCCCGCGGGCTTTTTGGGAATGATCGCGATCGTCTGTTCGGTCGAAACGACGATCGCACGGCGACCGGTCGATTTCGTCGAAACCTCGCGATCAAGCTGGAGCTTAAGCGGCGACGCGGCTCGATCGGCGGGCAATCAAGATATCGTTTGTCTTGGTGATTCTTTAATTAAACATGGTTTGCTCCCGCGCGTCCTGACCGAACGGACGGGGATGACTTCGATCAATCTCTCGGTGTGCGCCGCTCAACCTCCCGTCGCGTATTACATACTGAAACGCGTACTTGATAATGGAGGAGAGCCGCGGATCGCGATCGTCGATTTCAAGCCCGACCTGCTCGCGGGAGGCCTGCGCCATTCGGCGAGCTACTGGCCCGAACTCGCGACGGTTCGTGAGGCGTTCGAGCTCGCTTGGACGGGACGCGACGCACGCTTTATGGCCGAGACGGTCGTCGCGGGAGCGCTCCCCTCGGTGCGCAATCGCCGTGAGATCGCCGCGGCCGTCCGCTCGGCGCTCGCCGGAAAAACCAACCCGCTCCGATCGGTGAATCTCGCGCTTTGGCGCAATTGGGGGGTCAATCAGGGCGCCGAATTCACCCCCAAAAATCCGGGGTTCGACGGTCGAATCGGCGAAACCGATATGAATAAATACATGACAAAAAACTTTTGGTGTGACAAAATCAACAGAAAATACATCGAGCGTTTTCTTGATTTGGCCGATCGCCGCGGAATCCGCGTCGTTTGGCTGTTGCCGCCGATCTCGCCGGGCTTGCAGATGCTCCGAGAACAATCGGGCAGCGACAAATCGCACGGCGAATTCGTCCGCTCGCTCCAGACAAAACACCCGCGGTTGATCGTCTTCGACGCCAGGAAATCCCAATACGCGTCATCCATGTTTTTAGATCCCGTTCATCTCGACGGCGAAGGGGGATACGCGCTTTCATGCGACGTCGCGTCGACGCTGCAAACATTGGTCGAATCGGGATCGATCGCCGACGCCGAGCCGTGCTGGGTCGATCTCCCCGCTTTCCGCGCGCGACCCCTCGATCCGCGCATCGAAAACGTCGAGCAATCGAAGCTCGCCGTCCGCGACGCGTCCGTCGAATCTCGCCGACGATGACGAGCCGCTCGGTAATCGGGAGGTATAACACAATATCATATGATTATATTGAAAATACAAAAATGGATTTCGACGATTCCCGCGGGTTTGATCGGCGCGGCGGCGATCGTTTGCGCGATCGAGGTCGCGGTCGCGGCGCGTCGAATCGAGTTCACTCATGTGTATACGATGGATTGGGGAGATACGAGAGCCGCTTTGAACGAGCGAACGAGCGGAGCGTCGATATTGCTGCTGGGAGACAGTCGGATCAAGTTCGGGATCGCTCCTCGGGTCGTCGCGGCGAAAACGGGGGAATCGACGTACAACGCCGCGGTTTGCGGCGGCCAGCCTCCCGCGTGTTATTTCGCGTTGCGGAGGGCGCTCGATCACGGAGCGCGGCCTCGTGCGATCGTCGTCGGTATGGCGCCTCATTTGATGATGAGCGGTGTTCATTTCAATGCACGTCAATGGCCCGAATTATTGGCGACGGGAGAGCTGATCGAGCTTGCGTTTTCGACGCGGAACGCGACGCTCTGCGCCGATTGGACCATGCGGCTCGCGATTCCTTCGTATCACCGGCGCGGCGAGATCCGCGACGCGATCGTACGGGGCTTCGCCGGACGAGACGGCGATCAAACGAGGAAAAAACAGGCTTACCGCCGCAATTGGGAGCGAAACCTGGGCGCTCAAATCAATCCCGCCGATAACTTCTCAATCGCTCGCGCCGAACCTCGCGAATGGAAGGCGTTCGTCAAAAACAACTGGAGATGCAACGCCACGAATCAAGAATATCTTATCAAGCTATTTGATTTGGCTTATGATCGCAAAATCGCGGTTTATTGGTTGCTGCATCCCGCCCCCGCGGATCTGCGAGTTCGAAGCGAGGCGATCGGCATGGACGCGGAATTTGAGAAAATGACGCGGTCGCTATTGCTCCGCTATCCGAACGTCAAAGTGATCGACGGTTTGCACGCGTATTATCCCGATCGTGTGTTCATGGATCCGCTCCATCTCGCCGCGCCGGGCGCCGTCGCTCTGAGCGCCGATCTCGGAGAGATCCTCGCTCGCGATCGCGATCGACCGTGTTCAAATCAAAGAATCATCTTACCGGCTTATCATGATGTACAGATAGATCGAGCGCTCGTCGAGATCGTCGAGCCGAAGCCTGGAAGCGGAAAATCGGCGGGAATCGAGCCGAAGATCGAAGAATTCGTCGAGCGCACGCGCGACGAATCGGTCGCGCGAACTCGCGACGATTCTTCATCGCACTCGACCAGAAAAACCGCGGCGCATCGGCGCGATGATTGAAGTTCGCATCGGCGCGAAATTGAAGGATTGAATCAGGACGAAGACGACGCCTTGCGAAATCCGGCGATTCGACGATAACTTCCGGCGAGCCACGCGGCGATTCCCGACGCGTACAAGCCGCTGAAGGCTCGATCGGACGGGCCGCCGGGAAGCGACGATTCAATTTCATCAAGACCTAAATCGGCGACGATTCGATACGAAGGCCCCACCGCGAATTTACGCCCCCTCGATTTGACAATTTGCCCCTGTCTCACCGTCGCTCGTCCCCCTTCGAGAACGAAGGGGCCCTTGTCAAAACCGAGCCAAACGGGAAGTTTTCCACCCAGCAAAAGATGCTTCATCAAAAACATGCGTGTTGTCCGATATGCTTCGACGCGATCGGTCGAGGCGCGTTCGAAAGCGATCCGAAAAACGTCGTCGCGATTCCGATCCGCGAGCCACAACGACCGCTCGGCGAGCATTACGTCGTCGATTTCGCCGAAATACTCGGAAAAACAGGACGTTTCGTCGAGCAGATGCGCCAGAGCCACTCCGCCGATCGGACCCGCGTGATTCGAGCCCTCGGACCCGCTGAAAAATTCGTCGATCAATGCTCGATAAAACCGCTCGAACAAAGCCGCTCCCCGCGATTCGGCCGCGTACCGGAAATCCCATTCCAACAATATTTTCGCATGTTCGTTCGATTCGATCCGCTGCAGAATCGGCCGCAACACGCGCATGAACCGCTCGGCCTGAAGCGAAGCGATATCGCATTGCAATGCTTTCATATCGGTTAATGAGAACTTTTTATCGACCGAGAGCTCGCGTTCGATCTTCGCATAACGATAAGACGCTACGCAAATACTGATCGGTTTGACCCGCCCGAGGTGATTGAGGTTTTGATTGGCGGTGGCGACGAAGCCCCGCGC
>JAKBCQ010000528.1 GCA_021807585.1 Planctomycetota bacterium
CTCTCCTCGCCCGAGTTTTACCGGCCGCCAACACACAAGGATGTCTGCAATATTCGAGCCGACACCGGTTCATCCGCGGACGAAAAGGAGGAATGTCGAGATCAAAACGATTTCGCATCGACGCGAAATCGTCGGGAATCGAACCTTCGACCCCCTCGCGCAGCGAGAGGTCCTTATATCCCCTCGATCGAGCGAAAGCTCGTTTAAGCCCCTAACTCGTTCGTTTCGAGATCGACACGTTCGGTCGAGTCGCCTCTTCTCACGTCATCCCCGATCCGCCAGAATGAAGGTGAAATCTTCCAGAGCCGTTGTGCGGACGAACGTGAGCCGATGCGCTCCGATTGAGCCGCCGATTCGACTCGATTCAAGGACATTCCACGCATGAATTTATCAGCAACGGTCGGCGAGCCGATCTTCCATCCCGCCGACCCCGCATACGTCACGACCGACGGCGTCGTCCAGGATTTCGACTGGGGAAGGCTGACGATCTTCACCGGGGGATCGGTTCAGAAAAGCGAGACGACCGTCGGGATTTGTTTGATCAATCCCGGCCGATCGAATCCGCTTCATTACCACCCCAATTGCGAAGAGACGCTTTACGTCCTTTCCGGACGTTGCGCGCATCGCTACGGCGAAGGGATCGTCACGCTCGAACCCGGACAAACAATCCTCGTCCCGAGATACGTCGTCCACAACGCCGCGGCCATCGGAGACGATCCTCTTAAATTAATGATCATCTTTTCAAGCGGAGAGCGGGAGGCGATTTTTCTCGAATGATTCTTGAACGCTTTTCGCCCGATCGAGTCGAATCGGTCGCGTCTTTCGAATGGTTGGAGTCGACGCGATCGGTTCCGGGGTTCGTGGAATTGCGCTTGGGTTTGCTTGGGGAGGTTTGATTCCTCATTGAGCGCGGCGTTTTCGTACGCGTCGTCGCACGCGAACGACGTTCGCAATTGGGATCATGTGAATCGGAATCGGACCGATTGAACGGCGGGTCCGCGGCGATGCGACGAGGATTCGACGTCCGTCCGCGGTTCCTCGGCGTTTCGGACGCGTCATTTCATTTCGTTCGAAGACATCGCCTCGCCGCCGTTGCGAGTCATCATCTTGACGAGGACGATCGGATTGATCTGGTTCGTGACCGTCCGGACCGTGCCGTCGCAGAAGCCGTAGTTGACCAATCCCGGATGTTTGCTCATCCAATACGTGTAGAAATTTTGACCGTTGAAGACGATCGGCTGGTTGATCTTGCGGAATTGCGTCGTGCGTACGCAGCAGCTACGGGGATCGGCCCAAAATCCCTGAAGCGATTCGCCGTAGAGCACGGTGTTGGTCGTGCCGTCGGTGATGTCGGCGATGCTCGTCGTCGAATTTTGATAGGTGACGCCGTTATTATAAATATTGCAGATACCGGTATTATTGGAATCAACGCAGCCGGGGATGAATCCCGCGGCCATGTTGCCGCGATAATCGCACGGACCCATCAACCAATTCACGCCGTTGTACGCGTTGACGACGGGAAGCGCCTTGCGGTTGGAGGGACATACGAACACGTCCATCGTTCGCGACATGCTGGTCGTGTTGGAGGGATCGAACGGATTCGTGTAAAAATTCATTTCGTTGTAGAGCGGGGCGTTATCGAGCCGCGGCAAGAGCCCCGGCATCCCTCCCCACATATAGTTGAAGGCGATCTGGGGCATGCAGTTGGGGTCTTGAGTCGAGCAATACCATCCCGCGGGGAAGCTGTTGTAGGCGTCGTGGTATTGCTGCGCGGCGAGGCCAAGTTGCTTGAGGTTGTTGATGCATTGGGTGCGTCGAGCCGCTTCCCGAGCCTGCTGGACGGCGGGCATGATCAGAGCCACCAGAACGCCGATAATCGCGATGACAACGAGCAATTCGATGAGCGTAAAGCCGTGTCGAGAACGCGCCGCGCGGTTCATGGGATCGATCCTCACGAGGAGGGCGCTCCCCGCAACGGGGAGCCGGGGAGGGAACGCTAAGGTCTAACACTCGGGGCTAAGGTACTATTGTTATCTTATATCGTGTCGGCGTTGAATGCAATCATCGCGCGAAAATCGCACGAAATCCGCTTCCCCCGCGCAGGGGTTTATCGTCTCGCGATTCGCGCTCAAGTGACGGATTTTTTCGCGCTGAATTCCATTGAATCGAGCGACGGGCGCGGTTATCTTAATGAAATCGGTGGAGCCGCGCCGCGGCGCGGCGCCGTCTGGAATCGTTCGATTCGATTCGGCCGCCGAGTTCGCGCCGGTGCGCGATCACACCCCCCGTCGAGGAGTCGCATGCGATGGATCAAGATAAGATCAACGGCGCCGATCGCCGCGCTTTTCTTCAGGCCGGCGCGATCGCCGCGGCTGCGGCGTCGGGCTTGACGCGAAGCGGCGAGGCGCACGCTCAGGCTCAGGCGATCACCGAACCCGCCCAGAAATCCCCCGAGATTCCCCGCAGGAAGCTCGGCAAGACGGGCGTCGAGATCACCATGCTCGATCAAGGCGCGGTCCGCGGAGCGAGCCTCGATCGGGTCCTTCGGTTCTCATTCGCCGCCGGAGTGCGCACCTTCGACACCGCCAAGATTTACGGGTCCGAACCCAATTTCAAAGCGTGGTTTGAAAAATCCCCCGAAGTGCGCAAGCAAATCTTCCTGGTGACGAAGGACTCGCCGCGAACACCTGGACAAATGCTCAAAATGGTCGACGAACGGCTCGCGACCCTCGGGACCGATTACATCGACCTCTTCTTCGTCCACGGCTTCGGCGATCATCACAGCGTCGACGACGCGATCAAATTCATCGCGGGAGACGAATTCAAAGAAGTCGCCGACAAGATCCGCAAATCGGGCAAGGCGAAGTTTCTTGGATTCTCATCGCATAATAAGAATCGCGCTCCGATCATTCAGGCCGCGGCCGAGGCCGGGATCGTCGACGCGATCATGTTGCAATACACCCCCTGGCTCGAGAAAGACTCGGCGCTTAACAAAGCGCTCGACGTCTGTTGGAAGAAGAACGTCGGGTTGATCTCGATGAAACAAATCGCGGGCCGCGGCTTCGGCGATCAACCCAAGGGGAACATTCTTGACGAAGTCGTACGTCGCGTGCCGACGCTCGCCGAGAAAAAGCTCTCGCCGTTCCAGGGGTTGCTCCACGCGATCTGGACCGACGAGCGGATCAGCTCGGTGTGCGTTTCGATGCGCAACACCGATCAAATTCGCGAGAACACCGATGCGGCGCGGCGGTTTGAACCGCTCAAAACCGCCGATATTCATCAACTGAGAGACGCGTTTATCGCGCAGGGACAAATGATGTGCGCCGATTGCGACGGTCGCTGCGCCGTCGCCGCGGGAACGAAGGCCGAACTCGGCGACCTGACGCGATACCTCACGTATCATCAACATCACGGCCTTCGCGCCGACGCGCGTCGGCAATACGCCGAGCTTTCGGCCGAGGCGCGTGATTGGTCCAACGCCGACCTCGCCGCGGCTCAAGAAGCGTGCCCCAACAAGCTCGATTTCGCCAAACTTCTTCCCGAAGTCGACAGGCGTTTGGCGTAAAAGCACCCTCAATCCTCGCGACGTCGCGCGCTCAAACCGCGAATCGTCGTCGCTTCCTCGCGCCGGCGGTCGTGCCGCAATCCACGGCCGTCGGCTCAATTCA
>JAKBCQ010000007.1 GCA_021807585.1 Planctomycetota bacterium
GGGGGGGGGGGGGGGGGGGGGGGGGGGGGGGGGGGGGGGAGGCGGGGGAGGAGGCTGGGGATGGTGATTCGACCGTCGCGAAAATGATCGGATCGCGTCTTGCGCGCGATCGACCGTCGAGGCGGATTCGATGATGCGGCGTTTCATTTATATATACAATAGACAATATCAGTATTTCATGATTTATTTGACACTTCGGGGTTCACGTTCCAGATTTCTCACGGCGGCGGGGGACGGGAGATCGATCGTCCGAGTCGCCGCTTAATCGATCCCGACATTCGACGGAAAGGCGACGACGATGACACAGATTCCCCAAATCGCGAGCTGGATTTGCGTCGCGGTGTTGATTGAGGCCGCGATTATCGACGGCCTGAAATTCAAAGTTCCCAACTGGCTTACCTATCATTTTATGCTCGGCGGGCTGGTTTATTCGTTCTGGCTCCAGGGTTCGTCGGGGCTGGCGACTTCGGCCGCGGGGTTGGGGCTGGGGTTGATTCTGTTGCTTCCGTTGTACGCGATCGGCGGGATGGGCGCCGGTGACGTCAAGTTGTTGGCCGGGCTTGGGGCTTGGATCGGTCCGTTGCCGATCTTCTGGGCGTTCGCGTGCTCGGCGATTGTCGGAGGGTTGATCGCGATCGCGATGATGGCGCGATCGGGGCGGATCTTTCATCATGTCGGTCAGATTCAATCTATTGGATCTGAGATTTTGACGGTTCGCGATCCAGTCGCGCTTTCGAAGAGCGCGGCCGAGCGCAAGCCGAGCATGTTGCTTTTGCCCTACGGCGTGCCGATTGCGATCGGCTCGATCGGCTATTTGGTCTGGAGCGGCATGTTGTTCTAAGCTCGATCGACATTTCCATACAGGATACATCCGATGAACGGCAGATCGATGATGATTTTGATGTTGGCCGGCCTGAGCGGTCTGGGCGCGATGGTGGGCGTCAACAAATTGATGAATAAAAATCAAGCGGAGGTTCCGCAGCAAGAATATGTTGTTGCGACCCGAGATTTGAAGACCGAGGAGGTGTTGAAGGCTTCGATGCTCAAGATCGACAAGAAGCCGAAGGATTCGTTGCCTCCGAACGTGATGACGAACATCAAGGATTGCGAGGATCGTTGGGTACAGATCAAGATTCTGGCGGGCGAGGCGCTCGTCGAGGGTAAGCTGGCGCCGAAGGGGGCGCCTCCGGGGCTTGTCTCGCAGATTCCCAAGGGGAAACGCGCCTTTGCGATCGAGGTCAACGAGCAAACGGGGGTTTCCGGATTCATCATGCCGGGGCATCACGTGGATATCATTCAGGTGAGACCGAACACGGGAGTACAGAACGCGTCCGAGTCGGAAACGATCCTTCAAAACGTGCCGGTGTTGGCGGTTGGGCAAACGTTCACACGTCCTGAAGACAAGTCGATGATTGTGCGAACGGTGACGTTCGCGGTGGATCCCGATCAGGTTGAGTCGCTTGTCGCGGCGCGATCGAAGGGGCCGCTTTCGCTGGCTCTTCGCGGCGTCGACGACGTCGAAGTGGTTGAGAAGCCGAAGCCGCAACCGATCGAGATCGCCAAGGTCGAGCCCGCTCCCGAGCCCGCTCCCGTCGTCGCTCCTCCTCCGCCTCCTCCTCCTCCCGTCGAGCCGACGCCTCCTCCCAAGCCCGTCAAGAAGCAACGTATCGTCAAGATTTTTCATGGTATTCAGAATGAGGCGATCGAGACGATACAAGTCGGCAAACGTGAATTCGACGGCGCGAACGACGCCGAATCCGACGGCGGATTGGCGATCATGCCGCCGCGGTCGCCGGGGCGCGGCGGATCGGGATCGAAAGAGACGCCCGGGTTCGACGGCGACCCCGCTCCGCCTCCGTCGGCGCCCGCGATCGATCACAGTCCGTGATCGACGATCGCCGATCGGGCGAGCGATCGCTCGGAGATTTTGATAGAGAAGCGATTGGAAACATAAGAGCCATTGGCCGCGGTTGATGATAGGATTGATTCCATGAAGGGTGTTACACGAATTGTTTTGGTCGATCCGCACGAGGAGACTCGAACCTCGCTTCAGCGGTTGATCAGCGGAATCGATTCGGTTTGGTTGTCCGAGGTGTGCATTAATTATGAGACCGCGTCTCGCTCGATTCTCGATAATCCGCCCGACCTGGCGATTGTCGTGCTCGACGGCGATCCCGACCAAGCGTTGAGTTCGATTCAGGCGATTACGAGCGGCAAGCCCGGTCTCGTGGTGCTGGCGGCGAGCAAGGTCCGCGACACCGAGGCGATCTTGCGGGTCGTTCGCGCCGGGGCGCGTGAGTTCTTGACGTTGCCCGTCGATATCGACGAAATCTTGGGGGCGATCGATCGCTTCGTCCGTCCGCTTAAGCCTCATAACGACAAATCGCGCAACATTCCTCATGTGATCGCGGTCGCGGGCGCCGCGGGGGGGGTCGGCTGCACGACCTTGGCGGTCAACCTGGCGGCGATCCTGGCGCGGAATTCGTCGCAGTCGGTCGTGATCGCCGATTTCGACCTGTTGTTGGGATCGGTCGATACATGCCTGGATATCATTCCTGATCGAACCATTTTGGATGTGGCGATGAATATTGATCGACTCGACTTGACGTTGCTCAAGCGGTCGACGACGCGTCATTCGTCGGGGCTTTACGTACTGCCGCATCCGGTGATGCTTGAGGACGCGGTGAAGATCGAGGCCGATTCGTTGCGCAGAATGATCAAATTGCTTCGCGCCGTGTTCAACACCGTGATCATTGATACGAGTAAAGGTCTTCAAGCGTCGGATTTCGTCGCGATGGAGATGGCCGACGTGATATTGCTCGTCGTTCAGCTCGACCTGATTTGCTTGCGGAACACTTCGCGGTTGATGCAGTTGTTGACTCACAGCGGGATGCCCCCGGAGAAGATTCAAATTGTAATCAATCGTCAGGGATCGAGCGTTTCCGAAATCACCTTAAAAAAAGTGGAAGAGACTCTCGGCATGACGATCCGCTGGCAGATTCCCAACGCGACCAAAGTGATTAGCGAGGCGCGAGTACGGGGCGTGCCGATCGACGAGGAATCGCCCGGCAATCGGGTTCATCGCGTGATCGCCGATATCGCGCGCGAATTCCGCGTTCCCGACTCCGACAAAGAGTCCTCTCCGGTTCGTAAAAAGGGGATTTTCGCCGCTCTTTTTTAAGGATAAATAGTCACAGATTATTAATGGGAATCGGTCCGAACCCGGAACGGGGATCAAGGAGTATATTGAATCATGTTTAATTCGACGACGAGAGGAAGAAGCCCGTTCGGTCCGCGAGCCGGTTCTCCGCCTTCCGGCGTCGAGCAGTCGCGAAACGACTCCGCGGCGAATTTGCAGGAAACCGTCGCGCCTCCACCCCCGTCGCCGCAGCCGCGGGGACGCGAGGCGGTAAAAGAGATCGATCCCGCGCAAGAGAAGTACGATACGCTTAAGCGGTTGATCCACAACAAGCTCGTCGATCGGCTCGACCTTGACCGCGTCAGCGAGATCGCTCCGGGGAGTTTGCGGAACGAGATCCGCGGAGTGGTCGAACACCTGTGCGACACCGAGAATCCGCTTCTCAATCGTACCGAGCGGCAACGCCTGGTCGAAGAGATTCTTGACGAAACCTTCGGCCTCGGTCCGCTCGAGTTGTTGCTGAAAGATCCAAAAATCAGTGATATCATGATTAACGGTCCCAAGCATATATTTGTGGAGCGAGGGGGTAAAATCGAGCGATCCGACGTGCTTTTTCGCGACAACGAGCATTTGCTCCAGATCATTGATCGGATTGTTTCGCGTGTCGGTCGGCGTGTCGACGAGACTTCGCCGATGGTGGACGCTCGCCTCGCCGACGGGTCGCGTGTGAACGCGATCATTCCTCCGCTGGCGCTCGACGGCGCCGCGGTTTCGATTCGCCGATTCGGCAGCAAGCCCCTTGGTAAGGACGACCTCCTTCGGTTCAAGGCTTTCACCCCCGAGATCCTCGCGGTTCTTGAGGGTGCGATCAAGGCGCGATTGAACATTATTATTTCGGGAGGCACGGGTTGCGGTAAGACGACTTTGTTGAACACGCTTTCGAGTTTTATTCCGTCGGGAGAACGGGTGATCACGATCGAGGACGCCGCCGAGCTTCAGCTTCAACAGGATCACGTCGTTCGGCTTGAGACGCGTCCTGCGAACATCGAGGGGCGCGGCGAGGTGACGGCGCGCGATCTCGTCAAAAACGCGCTCCGTATGCGTCCCGATCGGATCATCATCGGCGAGTGTCGCGGCGCCGAGACGCTCGACATGATTCAAGCGATGAATACGGGGCATGAGGGATCGATGACGACGGTTCACGCGAACACTCCGCGTGACGCATTGAGCCGGCTGGAAACGATGATCAGCATGGCGGGTTTGGAATTGCCGATTCGAGCGTTGCGTCAACAGTTCGCATCGGCGGTCGATTTGATCGTGCAGGCGAACCGGTTGCAGGGAGGGCCGAGGAAACTGACGAGCATATCCGAGGTCGTCAGCATGGAGGGAGATACGATCATCATGCAAGAGATTTTCGCGTTTCGCCAGCTCGGCGTCGACGCCGCGGGGCGGGCTTTCGGCGAGTTTGTTTCGACCGGGATCAGACCGACTTTTATGGATCGGCTCGAGCAGGCGGGTTATCACCTTCCCTCGGACCTGTTCCGTCAGCGCGTCCTGCTTAAGGATTAACGCATTGACTCGGATAGACGAGATCACAATTGATAAGTATATCGATATGATAGTGAATGAAAGGAGGGGAGCATGAATCAAACAATGGTCATGATTTTGGTGGGGGTCGCGGTCGTCGTTTGCGTGGGGGGCGTCTGCATGGCGTTCATGAAGACGTCGACCTCGATCGCCGAGAAGCGGCTCGACGACATGTCGACGAAACGCCGGTTCAAATATCGAAAAGGGGACGCCGCGGCGAATTTCCTCAAGAACCAGGCGGTCGATCTGAAGGGTTCGTCGTTCTGGTCGAAGGTTTTCCCCAAAGTCGACGGCATCAACACGCTTTATGAACAAGCCGACGTGGGGATTGAGTTCAAACATTTCCTTTACATTCCGATCGGTCTGGCGATCGTATCGGCGATCATCGGCTATTTTTTGAAGATTCCGTTGTTGATCATTCCCGTTTGCGCCGCGTTGATGAGCGTGTTGCCGTTCTTCTGGCTGGTGTTGCGCAAGCGCAAGCGGATCAAAAAGTTTACGGCTCAGATGCCCGACGCGCTGGAACTGGTCGGACGCGCGTTGCGGGCAGGACACGGTTTGGCGTCGGGCTTGCACATGGTGGCGGAGGAGATGCCTTCGCCGATCTCGGACGAGTTTGGTCGCGTGTTCGAGGAGCAAAACCTGGGGATTCCGATCGAGGATTCGTTGCGGGCGATGGCCGATCGCGTGCCGACGATGGATGTGCGGTTCTTTACGACCGCCGTTGTGATCCAGCGTTCCACCGGCGGCGATCTGGCCGAGGTTCTCGACAAGATCGGTCGGATCATCCGCGAGCGGTTCCAGATCATGGGTCAGGTCGCGGCTTTGACGGGCGAAGGACGGCTTTCGGGAGTCGTTCTGCTGGCGATGCCTCCCGTGTTGCTGGCGTTCACTTATACGACGAATCCCGGTTACACCGGCGTTCTCTTCTCGACCCAGATGGGGACGAAGATGCTCGTTTTCGCGGGAGTCATGCAAATCCTGGGCGCGATCGCCATCAAGAAAATCATTGCGATTAAGGTGTAAAATATGAACCTGGATAGCATTATTCCGTTCGCGACGTTCGTCGTCATGGCGCTCGTCGTCTGGGGTTCGCTGTCGACGATCGCCGATCGACAATCGCGCGTCGCCGATCGGCTCGATCGAATCATCCGTCAATCCGCGGGCCGCGACGGCGGAATGTTGATTCGCAAACAGGAACGGATTCAAGACAAGATCGCCAAGACGGCGCAGAAATTCTCCAAACCGTTGAGCCCGACGAACGCGGTCGAGCTCGGCAAATTGCAGAGCAAGCTTCTGAACGCGGGTTTCCGCGGTGAGCATGCCTTGCAGATATATTTGGGCATTAAATTTATCTCCCTTTTGGTCGCACTCGCGGTCGCGGCGCCGATCGCTTACGCGAAGTTCGGGCCGACGGTCAAGGGAGGTATGTACATGATTATCGGTGGGTCGATCGGTTTTTATCTCCCTACGTTCGTGCTCGGCATGTTGAAATCGAAGCGAACCGAGGCGATTTTCCTCGGGCTTCCGGATGCGCTTGATTTGCTCGTCGTCTGTGTCGAGGCGGGTTTGGGGCTCGACGCAGCGATGCGCCGGGTCGCGGTTGAGCTCGCGACGGCGACACCCGTCATCTGCGAGGAGTTCGCGATCGCCAATTTCCAGCTCCAGATGGGTCGAACGCGAAAAGACGTGTTGCACGATCTCGGCACAAGGACGGGAGTCGACGACATGAGGTCGCTCGCCGCGGTATTGATCCAGGCCGAGAAATTTGGTTCGAGCATCGCCGCGGCTCTGCGCGTGCAATCCGATTCGATGCGAATCCGGCGTCGGCAGCTCGCCGAAGAGCGAGCCGCCAAGACCGCGGTTCAACTTCTCTTCCCCCTCGTCTTGTTCATTTTCCCCGGGATTTTCGTCGTTCTTGTCGGTCCCGCGGGCATTCAAATCTCGGAAACGATGATGAAGTAACATGATGAAATACCATAAAAGGAATTAACATGCGTATTTTGCCGAATTACGGTCGCGAAGACGGCCCGGTGTTTCGCAGGAGGGCGCGGTTCAAGACGGCGTTGATGATCGCACTGGTATTGGCGTCGACGCCGTTCGTGTACGAATTCGCGTTTGTTCATTACGCGAAATGGCAGTCGATGCTGGGCGTCACGCCGATCCGCGTCGAAACGCATTGCAGCGACGCCGCGGCCGCGGCGATTCTCAGCGCGTATCGCGATTGCTCGAACTCGATTTCGGGACACTTGCGGAACACCCCGTGGAAAGCCTCGAACGTTCTCGCGGCGGCCGCGTTCACGGCGATCGCGGGAAGCTGGATGATGAAAAGAAATTGATCAATCCGGTTATTTACAAGTTGTTTTACCAATAATTTGAACAAGCGAGATTATCTTTCTTCATTGAAGGCGGATTCGGGTCGAATCATCCGATACGTGCGGAAACCTCCGGCGAGGTTGATCGCGTTGAAGCCCTCCTGACGCAACAATCGCGTCGCGACGTAGCCCCGCTGTCCCGCGTGGCAATAGACGACGATCGGTCGATCGCGCGGAAGTTCATTTAAGTGATTGCGCAAAGAATCAATCGGAATATGGATGGCCGATTCGATCGCTCCTCGACGGTGTTCGTCGATCGTTCTTACGTCGAGAATCACTCCGTTTTCGCCGAGCGCGGCGGCGAGATCCTCGACTTGTGTTTGCGGGTAATCGCCCCGCGCCACCCCCGCCGCGACGAAGCCCGCCATGTTGATCGCGTCTTTCGCCGAGCCGAATTGAGGCGAATAAGCGAGTTCGACTTCTTCGAGATCGAACACCGTCATTCGCGCCTGGATCGCGGTCGCGATCACGTCGATTCGTTTGTCGACACCGTCGGCGCCGACGATTTGCGCTCCCAGGATCGAGCCGTCGTCGCCGCGGAAGAGCAACTTGATCGTCATCGCCTTCGCGCCGGGATAATACCCCGCGTGTTGATTGGGATGAACGTAGATCTTCTCGTATTTGAGACCGCTTGTGCGAAGCGTCTTTTCGATCTCCCCCGTTTGCGCCGCGACGACGTCGAAGACTCGGACGATCGCCGTCCCCTGCGACCCGCGGTATTTCGAATCGCGACCGAGAATATGATCCGCGGCGATTCGACCCTGGCGGTTCGCGGGCCCGGCGAGGGGGATTTGCCGCGCCCCTCGCGTTACAAACGCCCGCGCCTCGACGACGTCTCCGACGGCGTAAATATCAGAATCAGATGTTCTCATACGGTCATCAACTTGAACGCCGCCGCGTGCGCCGACCGCGAGCCCCGCGGCTTTCGCCAGATCGCTTTCGGGGCGGACGCCGATCCCGACGAGAACCAGGTCGGCGGCGATCTCCTCGCCGTCGTCGAGGGTTGCGACGAGTCCGCCGCCGCGCTCTTCGATTCGTTTCGCCGATCGTCCGAGGCGAAGACCGACTTGATGATGCGCGAGCGCCTCGACGATCGGCGTCGTCATCTCCTTGTCGAAAGGCGCGAGGATCTGATCGGCCAAATCGACGACGGTCGTATCGTACCCGCGGCGAACCATGTTTTCGACGAGCTCGAGCCCGATGTAACCCGCTCCTAATATCAAAACGCGCTTGATCCCGGAATTGAGCCGCGCATGAATTCGATCGACGTCGCGGAGATCGCGGAGCGTGAAAACGCCGGGAAGGTCGACCCCCGGGATCGGCGGGACGATCGGCGCCGCCCCCGTCGACAGAACTAGCTTGTCATATGTTTCTGTTTCGGTGCGATTATCGTCAAGGTATCGAATCATAATCGTCTTTGACGCGCGATTGATCGATTCGACCGAGGCGCGAACTCGGACGTCGATCTTGAACCGATCGCGCAGGAGCGAAGGCTTCGCCACCAACAGCTTGTCGCGATCGACGATCTCTCCCCCGAGATAATATGGAAGGCCGCAATTCGCGAAGGAAACGTCGGGACCTCGCTCGAGCAGGACGATCTCGGCGCGCTCGTCGAGCCGCCGCGCCCGCGTCGCGGCGCTCGCTCCACCGGCCACCCCCCCGACGATCACAATTTTCATCTGTTCACCAACCTTTATAAATGAGTTAGCATATCCTTGGGAGTTCCTCCCCCGCGGGAATGTCGATCGCGCGACGTCCCCCCGGTTCGGCTTCGACGAAGAGGATCCCCGCGTCTCCCGAGTCGACGCGCCCGATCGCCGCTGCTTGAGTTCCCCGCGGATGTGATCGAAGCGTTTCGAGCAAGAGGGTTTCGTCGTCCGCCGCGACGAAGAACAACATCAGTCCTTCGTTGGCGATGAAGAGGGGATCGAGACCGAGAAATTCGCACGCGTTTTTGGCCGCTTCGGCCAGAGGAATCGCGCGATCGTCGAGCGTGATTGAAGTCGCCGATAATTCGGCGATCTCGCTCAGAGCCGCGGCGAGTCCTCCTCGCGTCGGATCGCGCATGCACCTCGGTTTAATCCCCGCGGCGTAAACGCGCGAGACGAGATCCCAAAGAGGCGCCGAATCGGAAACGAGATCGGATTCAAACATTAAATTATCTCGAATCGAAAGAATCGCCAATCCGTGACGAGCGATCGGCCCGCTGATCACGACGCGATCCCCAGGCTTAACGTTGCGCGGCGTCGGCGCGGGTTCGTGCTCGATCACGCCGATACCGCTTGTCGTGATGAATACGCCGTCTCCTTTGCCGTGTTCGACGACTTTCGTGTCCCCCGTCACGATCTCGACCCCCGCGTGCTCGGCCGCCGCCGCCATCGAACGAACGATCCGCTCGAGATCGGCGATCGGGAAACCCTCCTCAATCACGAACGCCGACGACATCGCGATCGGCCGAGCGCCGCACGCCGCCAGGTCGTTCACCGTCCCGTGTACCGCGAGCGAGCCGATATCCCCTCCCGGAAAAAACGGCGGACTCACGACATGACCGTCGGTGCAAAACGCAAGCCGAACACCGTCGACCGTGACGATCGACCCGTCGTGCTCCTCCATTAAACTCGCCGATTTGAATTCTCGAATAAAGAGCTCTCGGATCAGCTTGCGAGACATCCGTCCGCCGCCGCCGTGACCCATCTGAACCTTCCCCTTGTATCCCGGCGGGGGAGGACATGTAAAGTTCATTTCGTTGAACATAATAAACTCTCTTTGTTTATAACGCGACGATAACGATAATGCGCGGAGCACGCTCCTTCGGCCGAAACCATCGGCGCGCCCAGCGGGTGATCGGGCGTGCAAGTTGATCCGAACGCCTCGCATTCATGCGGTTTGATTCGACCCGAAAGCACCTCGCCCGACCTGCACGGCGACGACGACTCGGACGAACTTTCGGCGGAGGTCGTCGGGAATCGCTCGAACGCGTCGAATCGGCGAAACGCGGGTCGGATCCTCATCCCCGATTGGGGGATGACGCCGATTCCCCGCCACGCGTAATCGACGACCTCGAAGACGCGTGCGATCGCCCTCAGCGCCGCGGGATTGCCTTCGGGGCGGACCGACCGCGCGTATTGATTCTCGAGCCGAGATTCTCCCTTCTCCAATTGTTCGACGCACCTTGCAATCCCTTCGAGCAGGTCGACGGGTTCGAATCCAGTGATAACGATTGGAACATGTCGGCTCGCGACGATCGGTAGGTATTCCGCCTCGCCCGTCACGGTGCAAACGTGCCCCGCGGCGAGGAACGCCTGAACACGGTTTCCTGGAGCGTCGAGGATCGCCTCGATCGCCGGCGGAACGCGCACGTGCGAGACGATGAGCGAGAAGTTGTCGAGCGCGAGTCGCTCGGCCTCAAGGAGCGCCGCGGCTGCGGCGGGGGAGGTCGTCTCAAAGCCGACGGCGAAGAAAACGACCTCGCGATTCGGCGTTTTTCGCGCCGTTGCAACCGCGTCGAGCGGCGAATAGACGACGCGAACGTCTCCTCCATCGGCTCGCGCGTGAAAGAGGTTTTCACTCGTTCCAGGAACGCGCAACATGTCGCCGAACGAGCAGATGATCGTTCCCGGCGTGCGCGCGATCGCGATCGCTCGGTCGATCGCCTCGGCGGGGGTGACGCAGACCGGGCATCCCGGGCCGTGGACGAGTTCGACGACCCCCTCGAGCGCCGCATCCAAACCAAATTTCATGATTCCATGAGTTTGTCCGCCGCATAATTCCATGATCGTCCAAGTGCGCTTCGTGGTCGATCGGATCCGCTCGACGAGCGCTCGCGCGATCTTGGGGTCGCGGTATTCATCGAGGTATTTCATCGAGCGGCTCCAGGGTTTCAAACACCTCGCGCGCGCGGACCGGGTCGATCACCGAAAGCGCGAAACCCGCGTGGACGATCACATAATCGCCGCGGCGAACCTCGGGAACATAGGCGAGACAGATTCGTTTTTTGACTCCCCCGAACGACACCGTCCCCTCGATCAGTCCCGCCGCGGGTTCGTCGATCGCGATCACTTCTCCGGGAATTCCCAGGCACATCGATCACCCCCTCTCGCTGAGATAGAGAGCCGCGGCCCAAACCTGGCCGACCGCGAGCCCGCCGTCTCCCGGCGGTATCGCGTAATGTGTCAATACTTGAAAATTTTCTTTGATTAAACGCTCAATTAAAATCTCGCTTAATAGTTTGTTTTGAAAACAACCGCCGCTGAGCGCGATTTTGTCGATTCCGGTTCGGCGTGCGATCGCGACGCACGCCTCGGCGAGTGAGCGATGAAACACCGCGGCGACGATACCGGGGGCGATTCCGCGGCGGATCGAGGCGAGCGTCTCCACAACCCACGGACGCCAATCGATGAGAAGCATGCCGCGGTCGTCGCCGGTGATTTCGATCGGCCAGACGCGACGTTCGGCGGGATCGGCGATCTCCTCGAAACGGATCGCGGCTTCTCCCTCGTAATCGGCGCGTTCGCTCATGCCGACGAGCGCGCCCCACGCGTCGAAGAGCCGTCCCGCGCTCGTGCAAACCGCCGCGGCGCGGGGCGATCGCAAAATCGATTCCAACATCACAACTTGTTTATCGGAGAATCCGAGTTCGCGCGGGATCGGTAACCCCGCCGCGACGCACACCCCCGCGGCGCAGGTTCGAGGTTCGCGTGCGGCGCGGTCGCCTCCCGCGAGCCGAAACGGTAGAATCGAGCCGATTCGGCGATAACCGCGGCGGTCGACGACGAGAAACTCACCCCCCCAGATCGCACCGTCGTCGCCGAGCCCCGTTCCGTCGAACGCGATCCCCAATACCGGGCCCGTCTCGCCGTGCTCGGCCATGCACGAGGCGATATGTGCGTGATGATGTTGAATCGGTATGTTTTTAAGGCCCGATTCGTCGGCGTATCGCGTCGATTCGTAATCGGGGTGAAGATCGTGCGCGATCCATTCGGGCCGGCCGCCGATCAGCTCGCGCAGGTCGTCCGCGGTCGAACGATAACGTCTGCGAATCGCCAAGGTATCAAGATCGCCGATATGCTGGCCAAGGACGATCGACCCGCCGCGCGCGAAAGCGACCGCGGCCTTCATGTGTCCGCCTGCGCCCATGATCGCCGGAGTCTCGAACGGCATCCGAAGCTCGACGGGCGCCGATCCGCGGCCGATCCGGATTGGAACCGGTCGCCCCGCGATCACCCGCGAAACGCCGTCGTCGGCGTGACGAACGATTCGGCGATTATGCAAAATGAACAAATCCGCGATCGTTTTTATTTCGGCGACCGCCGCGTCGTTCTCGATCGGCATCGGCTCGTTGCTCGCGTTGCCGCTCGTCGCGACCAGCGGAACCCCCGCGGCTTCAAGCAATCCATAATGAATCAACGAATAAGCTAGCATGGCCCCGACCGAGGCGAGCCCCGGCGCGATCGCGCCGGCGAGGTCGCAACCGGCGCGACGGCGTAACGGGACGATCGGCGCCGCGGGCGACGCGAGCAGATCCCATTCGGCGTCGTCGACTTCAAGCCTTTGTTCAAGCGACTCGCGATCGGCGAAGAGCACCGCGAACGGCTTTCGCCCCCGCCGTTTTCGCTCCCTCAAAGCCTCGACCGCGGCGTTTGAAGTCGCGTTACAGATCAGGTGAAAACCGCCGATCCCTTTGACCGCCACAATTCCCCCTTCGCGGATCCTCTCGGCGGCGCGAACGAGAACGCCCCAATCATCATAACGCGTGTTATTATGTGGATAGCTATCTATCTGGGGATCATAAAGCGATAACACGGGACCGCAAACCGGGCAGCAGAGGGTTTCGGCGTGGAATCGGCGATTAAATATTGAATTATATTCATGAGAACAAATCGGGCACGGGGGAAAATCGCGCATCGTCGTCCGGTCGCGGTCGTACGGCGCCTCGATCTGGACGGTGAACCGAGGACCGCAGACGACGCAGCTTGAAAGCGCGTAACCGTAACGACGGTCGGTCGGATCGTCGAACTCGGAGGCGCATTCCGGGCACACGGCGCGGTCGGGAGCGGTCTCGGTATCGCGAACCCCTTGCGCTTCGCTCTCCGCAACCTGAAACGACGTCCGCGATTCACGCGGCGCACGCTCTTCCATCAGGGAATCGATTCGCGCCGCGGCGGGAGCATCGGCGATCAGACGCTCGCGAAATCGATCGATGAGTTCGCGATCCCCCTCGAGCTGGATTTCAACGCCCCTGGTCGTGTTCCGCACCCACCCGGCCAGGCCGAGTTCGACCGCCAAACGCGCCGTGAACGGCCGAAAACCAACCCCTTGCACGCGGCCCGTCACAATCAACCTCGCCGCGCGCGAACCCGCTCCGCCGTCCGCCGAATTGTTATGATCAATTGCAGTCATTATAAATCTATCAATGTGGCGAATCATTTAGTACAACCGTTTAGGATACGACTATTTCGATAGTGGATCAAGGCGTTGAGCCAGAAATCAAGCCCTTTTCCCGAGATTGCCGAAAGCGGAAAGAATTCGAGGTCGGGGCGGATCGAACGCGCGTCGGCGATCGCGGAATCGATCTGGAACGGAACGTAAGGCAAAAGGTCGATCTTGGAGAGGACGCACGCGGTCGACGTGCGGAACGCCTTGGGATACTTACTCGGTTTATCGTCCCCCTCGGTGACCGCGAGAACGACGATTCGCATATGCTCGCCCAGATCGAACGACGCGGGACAAACGAGATTGCCGACATTCTCGATGAAGAGGAAATCGGCGGGTTGATCGAGTCCGAGCTTCTGAAAGCCCGCCTCGACGAGCGGCGGTTCAAGCCGGCACGCTCCTCCCGTCGTCAGTTGGACCGCGGGCATATACCGGCGTAATCGATCGGAGTCGCGGTTGGTGGCGATATCGCCGACAAGGCAAGCGAGCCGATACGTATCGCCCAGTCGTTGCGCCGTCGCCTCGAGCAGCGACGTTTTCCCCGACCCCGGCGAAGACATCAGATTGACGACGAACGTCCCCGCTTCGGTCATCCGCGCACGGAACTCCTCGGCCCGGCTCGCGGACTCGGCGAGGATCGATTGACCGACGGATACCGATCTCTCATTCACGATGAAGTCTCCCGAACCGGCCGCGGCTCGCCGCGACGATCTCCTTCGAACTCGTGACGACCGCGATCGACCTCATCGAGTAAAGTAATGCTTTCTAATAAAAATTCCTCGCCGGATAATACGTCGATCTGATTTGATCCGCACCGCGCGCAGACGAAGCGAAAATCAACGACGCGGGTCCGTTCTCCGCAGCCGCGGCATTCGGCTTCAAGCGGTATCACTTTGATTTCAAGCGATGCGTCGTGGGCGCGGGTCGCGGGGGCGGCGATCCGGAACGCCGATTGGAGGAGATCCGGCTCGACTCCGGAAAACTCGCCGGCGAGCACGCGAATTCGCGTCACGCGACCTCCTCCCGCGGCGATCGCCTCGCGATCGACGAGACGCAACAGATGTTTTACTAGCGATAGTTCATGCATATGTTTGCGCCTCTGCGAAATCGGCTCGGATCGTTTCGACGAGGCGGTCGATCGCGGAATCGACCTCGCGCGAAAGGCCGAAGGCTTGATCGACGGATTTCGCCTCGATTGTATGGAGGCGCAATCGTTTGAATGTGTAACCGAGCGCCTCGACGAGTTCGAGCGCCTCGATCAGCCCGACTCCGTGCGTGCTCCACGCCGAGCCTCGTTGTACGGCGATCTCATCGCGGTCGAACGACCGGATCGTTCCCGGCTCGCCGCGCGGCGCCGCGGCGTCGACGATCACGGTGAACGGATAAGACTCTTCGCACAAGCGCGCCGCGATCGAGAGGGAATCGCCCGTTTTCACCAGGCTCACGCCGCGCGGCGCGCGTTCGGCTAGTCGATCGACCGCGACCCAACCCGCCGCGTCGTCGCCGCGCGGTCCTCCTAAACCAATAATAATAGCATGATAAGAATGATTCATAATTTGTTAATTTATTTGAATGTTCAATGTTAAAAAATGCGTGGCGCAACTGATGCACGGATCGTAGTTTCGAACAACCTGTTCACATTTCCACTCGGCGTCGGCTTGGGGAATGTCGAGGATCGAGGGGGCGAAGCGGATCAGATCCTCCTCGATCTGGCGTTGATTTTGGCTCGTGGGGGGGACGATCGTCGCGGCGACGACGGCGCCGTGAGCGTCGGCCTCGTAGCGGTGATACAGGATTCCCCGAGGCGCCTCGGTGATCCAAGCTCCCGTCCCGGCGCGGAACTCGACGGGTTCGAATGCGCGTTCGGCGGGTTCGTATTCACGGATCAGCCGGATCGCCAGATCGACCGCGTGAAAGACCTCGATCGCGCGCGCGACGATCGACACGAACGGGTTGTTGCACGGCCACGAGATCCCCAGCTCGTCCCCCAGCACGCGGGCGTCGACCGTCGCGCGATCGCGATTCAAATTCCACCGCGCCAACGGCCCCGTGAAATACGCCCCGCCTCCTTTCTTTAGGCATTGCAACGCGTTCGAATACGGAACCTGGCGTTCCTCAAAATGATCTGGATATTCTGACATGTCAATATTTAAACCCTTTGACGAAACAAGCCGACCCTCGTTCATCGGGTATTCGACCGGATGCGTGAGAGATACAT
>JAKBCQ010000529.1 GCA_021807585.1 Planctomycetota bacterium
TGCGTCCCGTCCTGGCCAAAACGTGTTTTCCATGTCACGGCGGTAAGAAGACGAGCGGAGGTTTGCGGGTCGATTCGCGTGAATCGTTACTGAAAGGCGGAGAGCGGGGCTCTGCGCTTGTTCCGGGCGATTCCGAGGCCAGTTTGATGATCCGCGCCGTCGGGCGTCACGATCAGGAAATCGAGATGCCGCCGGGTAAAACGCTTCCCGCGACGGTCGTCGCCGATCTTTCCGAATGGGTCGCCCGCGGAGCGTATTGGCCCGAACGCGGCGCCGCGAAGGCCGATTCGTCGTTTCAAGCCGAACGACACTGGGCGTACGAGCCCGTTCGCGCGGTCGATCCTCCCGCCGATCCCTCGCATTGGTCGGATCATCCGATCGATCGATTTATCATGCGAAAATGGATGGATCGCGGTCTTCACCCCGTCGCCGAGGCGGATCGGCGGACGCTTATCCGTCGGCTTTCGTTCGATCTGATCGGGCTTCCGCCGACTCCCAAAGAGATTCAAGAATTTTTATCCGATGAATCGGCGAACGCTTACGATCGGCTCGTCGATCGGTTGCTCGCTTCGCCGCGGTACGGCGAGCGGTGGGGGCGCTATTGGATGGACGTCGTCCGTTACGCCGACACGGCGGGAGACAACGCCGATTACCCGATCCCCGAGATTCGGCTGTATCGCGATTATCTGATCGACGCGTTCAACGCCGACAAACCTTACGACGAGATGATTCGCGAACAGATCGCCGGCGACGTTCTGGCGGTGAAAGGGCCGCGGGAGAAGTACGCCGAACGCGTGATCGCGACGGGGTTCCTGGCGCTCTCGCGACGATACGCGACGGGCCCCGAGGAGCTTTGGCACTTGACGCTCGAAAACGCGATCGAGACGACGGGCGAGGCCTTCCTGGGATCGACCCTCCGCTGCGCTCGGTGTCATGATCACAAGTTCGACCCAACCAGTACAAGCGATTATTATGCATTATATGGTATTTACGCGAGCACGCGGTTTCCTTATGCGGGATCGGAGGAGTTTCATTCGAAAAAGATTCCTCGCGATCGATTTGTTCCGCTCGTCCCCGACGCCGAGGCGAAACCAAAACTCGAAGCTCGACTCAAGCGAATCGCCGAGCTTGAAGCCGCGTTGAAGGAGATTTCGACGAAGCGATCGGCGGAGAAGCAAATCGCCGTGAACGATTCCGCGTCGAAGATCGCCGTCTCAAAAGACGCTCCCGAGCAAAACGCATCCAGGGGATCGTCGGCTTCCCGATCGGCCGATTCCTCTAAAGGTTCAGAACATGAACAGACTTTGAAGAAGCTTGAGTCCGACGCCGGGCGGCTTGGGACCGAGTTGGAGACGCTGAGGCGATCGGGGGCGCCGAGCGATCTTCCCGTGGCGTACGCGGTTTGGGAGGGTTCGCCGCACGACGAGGCGATCCAGCTTCAGGGGGAGCCGGGACGGAAGGGAAAAATCGCGTCGCGGGGCGTTCCCGCGTTTCTCTTGGGATCAAAACCGAGCGTGATCGCGAGCGGTTCGAGCGGCAGGCTTGAATTCGCGAATTGGCTGGCGAGCCCCGAGAATCCCCTTGCGGCGCGGGTGATGATCAATCGGATCTGGGAGCGACATTTCGGCCGCGGGATCGTCGCGACCCCGTCGAATTTCGGACTTCGCGGCGATCCGCCGACGAATCCCGAGTTGCTCGATTGGCTCGCGTCGCGGTTCATTTCGGAACGGTTTTCGATCAAGGCGATGCATCGGTTAATTGTCACGTCTCGAACTTATCGACTCATGAGCGTCGCCGATGCGGCGAACTCGGCGATCGATCCTGCGAATCGGTTTCAATGGCGGTTCAATCGGCGTCGGCTCGACGCCGAGGCGCTTCGCGACGCGATGCTTTTCGTCGCGGGAACGCTCGATCTCGGCCGGCCCGGCGCTCATCCGTTCCCGCCGATCGATCAATGGGCGTGGACGCAGCACAACCCGTTTCGCGCGGTTTATCCTTCGAATCGGCGAAGCGTTTATTTGATGACGCAACGATTCCAGCGACATCCGTTCCTGGCGATTTTCGACGGACCCGACACCAACGATTCGACGCCCGTGCGAGATTCGTCGACCGTACCGCTTCAGTCGCTCTATTTTCTTAACAATCCGTTTGTTCATGATCGCGCGCGCGAGTTCGCCGAGCGGCTTTTCGAAACCGAGGCGGGCTTCGCCGATCGCGCGCCGATCGCGCACGGATTCGAAATCGCGTTCGCGCGGTCGCCGAGCGAAGCCGAAATCAACCAATCGCTCGCTTATATCAAGCGATTTGAGGACGAATCGCGAGCGCTCGGAGCCGAAGTCGCGGCCAAGGCCAAAATTGAAGCACGGACGAGCTTTGCAAAGCTATTAATTATTTCTAACGAGTTCTTTTATATCGATTAACGTTTTTTCGAAGAGGCGCCGACGATGCGCGATCGAGACCGAAACGGGATGAATCGGCGGTTATTCCTGCGGCGGGGCGTTTGCGGGTCGGCGCTCGGCGAGATCGCGGTTCGGAACATGCTCGTCGGGGCGGCGCGGGGAGAGGGGGGCGGATTGCTCGCCCCGCGGCCGACGCATTTTCCCGCCAAAGCCAAACGGCTTATGTTCATTTTTTTAACCGGTGGATTTTCTCATATCGATACATTTGATGAAAAGCCCAAGTTGGGTGAGGACGCGGGAAAATCGGTGACGGTCGCCCGCTTGAAACGAACGACGACGACTCCGCTGATGGCGTCTCCTTTCAAGTTTCATTCGCACGGACGATCGGGTTTACGGATCAGCGAACTCTTTCCTCAACTGGGGACGGTCGCCGACGAGCTGTGCGTGATCCGGTCGTTGCACACCGATATCGTCGAGCACTTTCAGGCGGTGCTCGCGATGCACACGGGTTCGGCGACGGTTCCGATGCCGAGCCTGGGGGCGTGGCTGAGTTTTGGACTCGGCACGTTCAACGCCAACCTCCCGTCGTTCGTCGTGCTCGCCGAACAGATGACCTACGCGGGTTCGCAGATCTGGGACAGCCGGTTTCTCCCCCCCACGCACCAGGGAGTGCGGATCGTCCCCGGCGCCGAACCGATCCCCGACCTCCATTCCGCGGCGCGAACGTCGACGCTTGCCGATCTTGAGAACATGATGCTTCGCGATTGGAATGAACGGCACGCCGCGGCTCGGCGCGACGACGCCGATTTAAGGGCGCGGATTCAGACTTACGAAACCGCTCGGGGGATGATGCGCGAGGCGCCCGAGGTGTTCGATTTTTCCCGCGAGTCGGACGCGACGCTTGAACTTTACGGAGCGACCCGCGGCGACGCTCGATCGTTCGCGGCGCAGTGCCTGATCGCACGCCGCCTCCTGGAACGCGGCGTGCGCGTCGTCGAGCTGATCGACACGGGGTCATCCAACAACTGGGACTCACATGGAAACATGAACGATCATAGACCGAAGGCGAAGCGCGTCGATCGTCCGATCGCGGCGCTGATCCTCGATCTGAAACGGCGGGGCTTGCTCGAGGAGACGCTCGTCGTCTGTTGCACCGAGTTCGGCCGAACCCCCTGGACCGACAACGAAAAATCGAAAGGGCGCGGCCATCACGCCAAGGCGTTCTCGTCGTTTTTGGCGGGCGCCGGGGTGCGC
>JAKBCQ010000530.1 GCA_021807585.1 Planctomycetota bacterium
GCAAGCGGAAAACTTCTGGTCGATAGAATGAAATTTGCCAAACAAATCCATTCTATAGCGGCGTTCGACGCCGAGTCAATACCCTCCCACCCGGAAAATCGGATTTCTTTCGATTTTTGTTCGAGGGGTCCATAATCCAGTTTCGGACGCGATCGATCGAGCCCTCCGACAACGTCTTTCGACCCCAATGCTCATGAGACGATCGGTCGCTGCGCGATCTATAGAATCCCGACCCAATCATTCGACCGATCGCCTCAATTTCATCGTAGATCTCACCACTATTAAATAATCAATACTTATATGATCTGTTATTCAGACACCCACAATCCAGATACGGAATGTGCCGATCGATCAATCGACTTAATGAGACTTCGCCTCGACGGCTCGATTCGGCGCTGTGGCGGGTTGCTTGAAACGTCGACTTCGCGTTAAATGGACGGCTTGCGAGGCGGGGTTCGATCGCGACCGGAGTCGATCGCGCGGTGGTATCCGCATTTGTGGAAGCGAGAGTTTGGGCGATGAAATACGTGATTGTTATACCCGACGGCGCCGCCGACGAGCCTCGACCCGAGCTAAACGGTCGCACTCCGCTTCAGGCCGCGCGCAAGCCCGCGATGGATGCGATCGCGCGCGAGGGGATCCTCGGTTTATCGCGCAACGTCCCCGATTGTTTTCTCCCCGCGAGCGACGTCGCCACGCTTAGCCTGTTCGGTTACGACCCCGTCGAATATTACACCGGACGAGCCCCGCTCGAGGCCGCGGCGATGGGGTTAAAGCTCGGCCCGCACGATTGGGCGGTGCGGTGCAATTTGATGACGATCCTCGACGGACAAATGACCGATTTCACCGCGGGGCACGTGACGAGCGACGAGGCGAAAGAGCTGATCGCGGTTTTGAATCAAACGCTCGCGACCGATCGGATCGAGTTCCATCCCGGCGTTAGTTATCGAAACTTAATGATATATCGAGGCGATCCCGACGAGGTCGTTTTCGGCGCCGACACGACGACGACTCCGCCGCACGACGTTCCCGATCGTGCCGCGATCGATCACTTGCCGAGGGGGACGGGATCGGAACTTTTGCGTGAGTTGATGCGAAAGGGATCGGATGCGATTCGCGATCACGCGGTCAATCGGGGTCGGGTCGCGGCGGGAAAGAGGCCCGCGAACGCGGTTTGGCTGTGGGGTCAGGGGAAGGCGCCGGCTCTTCCCCGGTTCGACGCGGTTCGGGGATTGAAGGGGGCGATCATCTCGGCGGTCGACCTTGTTCGAGGCGTCGGCGTGCTCGCGGGTTGGGATCGGATCGACGTGCCGACCGCGACGGGTTATCTTGATACCGATTACGCGGCGAAGGGGATCGCGGCGATCACGGCGCTTCAGGATCACGACATCGTTTGCGTGCACATCGAGGCGCCCGACGAGGCGAGCCACGAGGGGCGCGCCGACGCCAAGGTCGAGGCGATCGAGCGGATCGACGAGGCGATCATCGCGCCGATACTCGCGGCTCTCAAGGTGTGTCCTTCGTGGCGGATTTTGACGTCTCCCGATCATTCGACGCTGCTAAGTACGAGGGCTCACGACCGTGCGCCCGTTCCCTGGGCGATGGCGGGAACGGGGATCGGAGCGCTTTGCGAGGGATCGTGGCGCGGCTCGGGATATCCGTACGACGAGATTGCGGCTCGGGCCGCGGGAGGGCCGACGTTTGATCAAGGCTTTCGGCTTATGGATTTGTTCCTCAAAGCGAACGACGCGTAAAAGCGTAAGGTTCCAAAGATTCAAGAATTCAAGCATTTGATGATTTAGGTCGTCAAGGAGAGTGCGAGTTGTCGTCGCTGGTTGTGCAAAAATTTGGCGGGACGAGCGTGGCGGATTCGGACAAGATACTCGCCGCGGCTCGCCGCGCGATTCGCGCTCGGAGGGCGGGTCGACGCGTGTTGGTGGTGGTATCGGCGCGCGGGCATACGACCGACGAGTTGATCGCGCTGGCGCGAGAGATCACCGATCGTCCGCCGGCTCGCGAGATGGACATGTTGTTATCGACGGGTGAGCAAGTTTCGGTCGCGTTAATGGCGATGGCGATCGAGGCGTTGGGAGTTCCGGCGATCAGCTTCACGGGGGCTCAGATCGGGCTTGTGACCGATTCGTTTCATACCAAGGCGCGGATTCGCAACATCTCGACCGAGCGGATGGCGCAGGCGTTGGATGAGGGTAAGATCGTGATCGTCGCGGGCTTTCAGGGGATCGACGAGAATTACAACATCACGACGCTCGGTCGCGGCGGATCGGATACGACCGCGGTGGCGCTCGCCGCGGTCCTCGGCGCCGAGGTGTGCGAGATTTATACAGACGTCGACGGCGTTTATACGACCGACCCTCGGATCGTCCCCGAGGCGCGAAAGATCGATCGAATCAGTTATGATGAAATGCTTGAACTTGCAAGTTTAGGCGCGGGGGTGATGCATTCGCGGTCGATCGAATTCGCCAAGAAGTACGGCGTGCCGATTCACGTGCGGAGTTCGTTTTCGGACGCTCCGGGGACGTGGATTGTGGACGAGAGCGACGCGCGGCGGTTGGGTTCCAGGGTGACTGGGGCGGCGCTCGCGAAGGACGAGGCGCGGATCACGATTCTCGGCGTTCCCGATCGTCCGGGGGTGGTTCACGCGATTTTCAGCAGGATCGCCGAGTCGAATTTGGTCGTCGACATGATCGTGCAGAACATCGCGACCGACGGGGTCGCCGACGTGAGCTTTACGGTGGCTTCGGCGGATCTCGCCGAGACGCTCAACACGGCGCGAGAGGCCGCGAACGAGGTCGGCGCCGCGGGGGTGACGCACGACGCCGAGGTCGCCAAGGTTTCGGTCGTCGGCATGGGGATGAAAACGCACTCGGGGGTCGCGACGATCCTCTTCGAGGCGCTCGCCGCGGCGAATATCAACATTCAAATGATATCGACAAGCGAGATAAAGATTAGCGTGTTGGTTTCACGCGAGGCCGCTGCGGAGGCTTTGCGGGCGACGCACCGCGCGTTCGAGCTCGATCGTCCCGCGGTTTCGTTCGCCAAGGCCGAGGACCCCAAACGGACGTCGCAGGCGAGGCTCGCGCCGATCGGCGAGAACGGCGATCCGGCTCGATCGGCGGCGGGGGGCGTTCGGTCGAAGTCGCACGCAACCGCGCCGCGGGGGATGGAGGATCTCGTGATCTCGGGGGTCGAACTCGACGTTTCGCAGGCGAGGCTCACGCTGATGGAGCTGCCCGATCAGCCGGGCTACGCCGCCCGCGTGTTCCGCAAGATCTCCGACGCCCAAATTCTGGTGGATATGATTGTTCAATCGGCGAGCAATCACGAAAACACACATTTATCGTTGACGGTTCCGCGGGGCGAGGCGGTCCGCGCGGTCGCGGCGCTCGCGTCGGTGGGGGTGGGTCGGGTGGTGCTCGAACCCGCGATCGCCAAGCTTTCGGTCTTGGGCGTGGGGATCCGCACGCACACGGGGGTGGCCACGAGGATGTTCGGCGCTCTCGCCAAGAAAAACATCAACATCGCTTTGATCAACACGAGCGAGGTTCGAGTGAACGTGGCGACCGAAAGCGCCCACGGCGCCGCCGGAATCGAGGCGCTGCGCGAGGCGTTCGGGCTCGATCGCGAAAAC
>JAKBCQ010000531.1 GCA_021807585.1 Planctomycetota bacterium
CGCGGGGTCAAAGTCGGCGATCCGCCGGATTAACGTATTGCGATCATTTCCTTCAAACGGAGGACGAAGCGTCAGCAACTCATATAAAGTTGCGCCCAATGAATAAACGTCGCCGCGGTGATCGAAGACGCCGCGCTTGGCGAGAAGCTGCTCGGGGCTCATATATCGAAGCGTGCCAAGTAGTTCACCCGTGATTGTGAGCCCGGCGTTTCCCGTCACCTGCGCGAGCCCGAAATCGGTGATCCAAAGCTCTCCGCGAAGATCGAGCAACAGATTGCCGGGCTTGATGTCGCGATGAACGATCCCCGCCTGATGCGCGTGCTCAAGAGCCAAAGCCGCCTGTCGTCCCAACCCGGCCATACGGTTGAAATACTGACGACTGTCTGAGGAAAGTTCACGAGAGATCGTCATCGCGACTTTCGACGCGGCGGAATCCTCATTGGTTGTGAATTCGTAAGAAAGTTCATGAGAGTAGTTTGTCGAATCGGCCTTCGCGTTCGAGGAATCATCGGCGTATGAAAGTTCCAAAGGACGTTTGTGAGAAAGGGGCGCCGCCAGGGTCGAGGCCTCTCGCACGCCGCCCGTTTCGACGCCGCCGCGGCCGAAAGCGGGAACACCCGCCTTGTCATTCAAATCATTATGTGCTTTAAAAGGGATATGACGTTCATTTCGGCGAAGCCGGCGGAGTTCGGCGATCAGCTCGGCGAGGCTCTGTCCATCAATGAACCGCATCGCATAATAGTGAACACCTCGTTCACATCCGACCGCATGCACGGGTACAATCTTTTCGTGTTGCACGTGCGCCGCGGCCAAAGCTTCGTTTTTGAATCGTTGGAGTCGGCGCGGGTCGATCGCGGCGGCGAACGGCAGCACTTTGAGTGCGACTCTCCGCCTCAGTGAGATCTGTTCCGCCTCATAGACGACCCCCATTCCGCCTCGGCCCACCTCGCGCATCAGCCGATAATCGCCGAGTTCGCCGATTCCCGGAGGAACGTCGTCGATCTCGTGGTGCGCAGGACGCACGCGGCTGCCGACGCCTGATAAAACGTCGTCGATTTCGTCGCGGGGCGAGCCGATGCGCCCGCCCGAGGTTTCTTTTCGTTCGTGACGAAGCGGCGCCGTCAGCCGCGCCACCTCGTCGTGGCTCGCGAGGAACTCCTCCAAATCTTGTCGAAGATCGGGATGCGCCGCGAGGAACCGATCTCGGTCGGGCGCACGCCCTTCCGCCAACGCCTCGATATACCCAAGCAGGATGTGATTCCGCCTATCCTCGTGTGCATTATCAATGTTAATATCATTATTCATGCTCCGCCTCCATGGGATCGCGAAGCGTGCGGCGCAGCCGCTTGAGCGCGCGAAAGAGAAGCCCGACGACGGCGGGACGCGACCGACCGATCCGGTCCGCGACCTCGGCGACGGCGAGTCCGTTTAGATAGTGCAACTCGATCACGCGTCGCTGGTCATCGGGGAGCCCGCCGATCGCCTCGGCGAGACGCCGCAATTCCTCGTCGCGGATCGCGCGTTCGCTCGGCGACGTCAAGTCGGCGGCGAGCAAACTTTCAAGCCGCGAGGACGAACGCTCGAGATCGGCGTCAAGTGATCGTTCCCGGATAAGATCACGTGCTTGAGCGTCGAAGCGTCGAAATTCGGTCGTCAAGGCGTTCGCCAAAATGGCGCGGAGCCACGCCAGCCACTCCCCCTCGGTCTCGCCTCGAAACTGAGCGCGTCGTTCGTGAGCGTGGAGAATCGCCTGTTGAACCACATCCGATGCGTCGAGCTTGGCGCGAAGCCGAGAACCCAACTGAACCCGAACAAGTAATCGAAGGTATTCGCGATAATCTTCGATCGCTCGTTCATTGTTGTGATCATATGATTGCATGTTTTTGCACGCTCGCTCCCTGACGATCGGGGGATCCGCGGCCGTCGTCCGCTTCTTCTTAAGGCGCGTTTTCGACTTAAGACGGCGGGGGATTTCCGAGAAAAGCGCGTCTTCAATCCGCTTTGGTATTCTTTGATCCGACGTGCTTAATCACATACCGATTCAATCGGCGGCCGACCGGCGCGTTCGCTCACCGTGCGCCGACGCCGATCAACAGTCGCGTCATGCCGTCGGAAAGCCGTTTATCGCAGAAGAAGAGCTGATTGGGAGGAGTGATGACGTCGGTCGCGATTTGACCTTCCCCCTCGAGCGTCAACACGACCCGCAGTTCGACGCGACCGTTCTCGTCGACGGCTTTGTTCAACCTCGTCTCGGCGATGTAACCGTCTTCCAGATCACATTCGAGCGTTTCCCCCTCGGCGAGTCGCTTGCCGCGCGCATGAATCAAGCGAAAGCCGTAATGGGGAAATAACTTGCGCAGTTGCGGCTCGATGTCGATCAGCTTGGGATCGATCGTCGTATCGTTTGGGGTCGCGATGATGCCGAAAAGCGTCACCTGGCGTGAATCGGCCTCCTTGCGTTTGGGCTCGGGTTGTTTAGGGGGGGGCGACGGAGGATTCTTGGGAGTTGATGGAGGATTCGCCGGTTTTTCCGGCCGGGCCGATTTAGGAGGATCGGCTGACTTTTCCGGCGTTTGCACCCCAATTACATCCGAGCCGGCCGAAAACGAGCCGGCTGAAACAAGGCCCTCGGCTCGCGACGGCGGCGTACCCGCGGACAAGACGTTATCGAACCCAAAGACGAGAACGAAAGCCGCGAACATCCGGCACGACCCGGCTCGGAATCGACGCCGGGAGCGATCGATCATTGCGCCATCGCCTCGAACGCGTTAAAGAGTACGAGATTGTCGATACTTGAAAGCTTGGGCTCGTCAAGGTTGACGGCGAGCGAATCATCGTCGTCGGAGTTGACGCGCGTGACCTCGTGCTTTTCGAGGTCGATGATCGGCGTTTGACCTTCCTCAAGCAAAACGAGCCGTACAACCGCGGGACGCGTTCGATCCTCGTCGGCAATCGAGCCGATTCCGCCGACGGGCCGATCCGAATGGAACGAGACGAACACAAAAAAGAGCGCCGCGGCCGCGATCGCGGCAGTTCCGGCCAAAACGCGCGCCGACGAGCGCAACCAGGTCGGTCGGACCGAACGCGACGTTCGCGTCGACATCACGCGATTCCAAACAGCATGAAACGCCTCGTCGGTGGCGACGGGTCGCGTCATTTCCCAGAGCGCGTCGAACGAATCACAGCTTTCGGCCCACGCCGCGCAGCTCGAACATCGCGCCAAATGGGCGCCGAGTTCCGCGGAGCGATCCTCCCGCGACACCGACAATTCCCGTTTCGCATCGCCGCAACGCATCGTGATACCTCGGATTTCCACCGACCCCTTGGCGTCGATGATTCCCGCCGACTGTTATTGTATCGTTTCCACTCGCACGTTAAAGGTCGCGCCGCCGTGACAAATACGTTTGAAGCTTTTGCCGCGCGGCGTGAATGCGACTCATGATCGTTCCCACCGGAACCCCTTGAATCTCGGCGATCTCTTTATAACTCAACTCCGATTCGGCGAAGAGCACAAAAGCCGACCGTAACGAGGGACTTAACCGAGCAAGCGCCGCGTCGAGTTCCACACGTAAATCGTCGTTCACCAATCCGACCGATGGATCCTCAAGTTTTTCGGGCTCCTCACCGTTCGCCGTGACGACCTTC
>JAKBCQ010000532.1 GCA_021807585.1 Planctomycetota bacterium
TGCCCGAATGCGGCGCCTCGGTGTTGTACGCCCGCGCCAGCCGCGTGATCGAATCGAGCAAGATCACCACGTCCTGACCGTATTCGACCATTCGCTTCGCCTTTTCGATGATCATCTCGGCGACTTGAATGTGCCGCGAAGCGGGTTCGTCGAACGTCGAACTCACCACCTCGGCGTTGTGCCCCTTCACCGACCGCTCCATCTCGGTCACTTCCTCGGGACGTTCGTCGATCAAAAGAACCATCACATAAGCATCTGGTAGATTCGTCAACACGCTGTTGGCGATCTTCTGGAGCAGCACGGTTTTGCCCGTCCGGGGGGGTGCGACGATCAGGCCGCGCTGCCCCTTGCCGATCGGAGTCACCATGTCGACGACTCGCATGTTGATTTCTTCGGCGGTCGTCTCGAGCGGAATTCGTCCTTGAGGATGGAGCGGCGTGAGATCGTCGAAGCCGACCTTTTCGGAGAGCTTCTCGGGGTCCTCGCGGTTGATCGCTTCCACGCGCAAAAGCGCGAAATAACGTTCGTTCTCTTTGGGAGGACGAATCTGGCCGCTGACGATCGCCCCCGTCTTGAGCCCGAACCGGCGGATCTGGCTCGGCGACACGTAGATGTCGTCGGGACAGGGAAGATAATGATAATCGGGACTGCGCAAAAAGCCGAATCCGTCGGGCAATACCTCAAGAGTCCCCTCGCCAAACATCAAACCGTTTTGCTTGGTTCGCTCTTTCAAGATCTTAAAGATCAGATCCTGTTTCTTAAGCCCGACGTAATCGGTCACTCCCTCGGTCTTGGCGGTCTTGAGCAATTGCGGCATCGTTTGCTTTTGCAGTTCGGTGAGGTAAATCTCACCGCGTTTGATATCTTCATACCGATCATGTAGCTCGGCGTCGCCGAAAACGTCGTCGTCGTCGGGGAAATCGTCTTCGGGAAAATCGTCGTCGAGCGGAGGAGGGGGCGAAAAATTGCGCGGCGCCCGGTTGAAACGATTTTCATATTCGCCCGATTCGCGCGCTGCGGGGGGATTGAGCGCGGCGCGTTCGCGCGACGACCGGATGCCGAACCCCGGCCCCGAAGGGGGCGCGTCGCGATCCGCGGCCGACCGAGTCGCCGAGGGGAACGTCGTGCGCGTCGAAGGCTCGTCGCGGTCGCGATCCCGCGCCGCAAGCCGTTCGCGGATCGAACTCGCGGCGTCGCGTTCTCCGGGCCGCGGCGGCGAAACGGGCTCGCGCGTTCGTGACGTCGTATCTCGAACCGAGCGATATGTCGAAATCGGCCGCTCAACAGCCTCGCGCGGCGCCTCGACCGGCTGCTCGACCTCGACTGGCGCGGTCTCCATCGCGGGAGGAGCGGCGGAAATCGGCTCGACGATCTCGCCAAGGTTCTCAACCTGAGGTGCGGGCTCTTCAACGATCGGCGCCGCCGTCGACGCGCTCGTCTTGCGTGTGCGGGTACCGGTCGATTCCCGGCGTGGACGTGTCTCGTTAGGCATGATGGTTCCAAACTCCTGGACCGCGACTATCAATCAATATTCACAACAATAAACAACGATCAATCATTCAATTCGAGCCGCCTCGGACCGCGCCGAACCGCCGACGCGTTCGTTCGCCACGAACCGAAACCTCCCGAACCGTCGGGCTCGTTGCGCCGAATCGATTCTCCCCTCGATCGAGAGTCGACGAAGCCGCGCGCATACCGAACCACCGAAATATCGACATAAAACGGGATAAGCTCATGTTCCTATCCGTTGAAAGAAGAAGGTTCGTTCGATCGGGATAAGCCGCGGCGATCGAACCGATCGGTCGGCGCGTTTTCCAGGGCGATTCGCGCGGTCAGGTGATCGACCCGGGCCGCGAGATCGGCTTCGGTTCCGTCGTTATCGACGACGAAATCGGCGCGGTCGCGTTTGTTCTTAAGAGGCAGCTGCGTCGCCTCGCGAGCCGCCAGATCGGCTTCGTGATAACCTCGTGCCGCCACTAACCGAGCCAGTCGAACAGGGCGTGACGAATCGACAAACACGACGGAATCGCACAGTTGGTTCCAGCCCGCCTCGAAGAGGATCGCGGCGTCGATGACGACGCCGGGCGCCGATTGATCGGCGACCGCGCCCCGAATCAATCGCTCAAACTCGTCACGCATCGGCGGGTGAACGATCGCCTCCAAGCGACGCAATTCAGCAGGATCGGCGAAGACGATTCGACCCAAAGCGCGACGATCGATCTCGCCGGCGTCCGAGCTCGTGCCGCACCGAGACGAGCCGTCCGCAGCCTCGCGATTCGAGATCGAGCCGTCCGCGTACTCGCGATTCGAGATCGAGCCGTCCGTGCTCGCTTCCGCGATCAACGAACCGTCGCCGGGACCGTTCACCGCGATCGGAGCGGCGACGACACGATCACCGAAGGTCGCCACGACGCGACGCGCGATGGCGGGATCGCGCAACACTCCGTGGCCGACGCGATCGGCGTCGACGACGAGAAACCCACGCTTAGCGAATTCGTCGGCGACACGACTTTTGCCGGCGCCGATCCCCCCCACCAAGCCGACGACGGGAATGCGTCCGTGCTTCCAACGCGGTCGCTCGCGCGGCTCAGATTCGATGTGTTCCGGATCGGGAGGCATGGTGATTCGCACGAGTTATCGAGGATAGGGGTTCGACGGGTTCGGTGGGGGACGTTATCATTCCAAAGCGACTTGATCGATCACGCGTCGATCGAAGATTGCGGTCGTCGTCAAACACTCGGGCGGCGAACGACCAGGGTTCATCAGACAAAGAGGGCCTTCGAGCGGCTCGATTGGTCCAATCTATATCGATCCCGGCGTGCGGAGGGATCTCGGCCGGAACTGAGGTTCGATCAAAGAGGAGTGCTCGTCTCCCGAAGAGGTTCATCAACGCATTGACGAGCCGGCATAACAACGCTGATCACGATTTCACCGTCGCACCCGTTCCCGATTTGTTAACCGTTACAAATTATCGGGATTGATTGAGGTATGGGGGGAAACGGCGATTGGTTCTCGGGTTCGTCAACTCCATCTCTTTATACGCGGGTCGCGGCTCGATTTCAATCGGGTTCCATTCCCCGGACGCGTTTTTTTTGATTCAGACGCGAATCCCTCGCGCGTCGGCTTCAAAACAAGATCAGACACAATCGAATCATTACCCCGAATTCTGGCTCGATTCGTCGGTCGTCGTAATCGGGTTCGTCTCCAATTTGGGGACAGTCGACGACTCGGATAAACCGATCGATCGGCCGATCGAACCCGCGAAAGCCGCGATGCTTCGTCGTACCATGCGTAAATCAACCGCGTCAAACGCACCTCCAAAAGGTTCCGCCCCCGAACACCCGCTATCAAATCTAACCATAATTGATCAGGCATCTATTTGCGATATTTCATAATCAAATATCGAATAATTGATTCTTTGTGCGTTCTCGGATCATTCGGCGTTCGACGTCTCGCTCTCGACGGCGCGGAGCGAAGCGGGCCCCAAACGCTCGTGTGCGTCTTGCGCCGCCTCGGTGTATCGTACTTTGATCAGATCGAGTTGTCCCTCGGTGAGCTCCTCAATGTGAATCAGCTCGTTGCGCGCGTCGCGTAACGCATAAAGAAGTTCATCTAGTTTTAGATGAATCGCTTTGGAATCTC
>JAKBCQ010000533.1 GCA_021807585.1 Planctomycetota bacterium
GACCGCATCGGGCAGCTTTTTCTTGGGGGGCATGCGAAGGTCGTCGTCCTGATACCGAATTGCACGAATGAGCAAACTTTGATCAGGATCGCCGGGTGTGATTACCGCGCCCGACTCTCCTCCAAGGCGAAGCGCCTCTCGGCCGTCGAGTTTGAGTCCGCCGCGCAGCTTTTCCGCGGTACTGGAATGACATTTGCCGCATTGTGTCGTCAGAATCGGCCTGATTTTCGTCTCGAAGAATTGTTCTTGCTCGGGGGTCACATGAGCGACGAATGCAATCTCGCCCGAAGGCTTCGCTTCCGAAACATTGGATTGCACCTGCGCGACGCCGCCGGGTCTTTGAGGAAATGATTTACGGTATTCAGATAAAGAAATAAATTTATCGTGATTTGTATCAATCTTCTGAAACATCGATTCGATCGTCATCGCGGGTCGATTCATGCGAGGGAAAGCGCGAAGAAAATCTTGATATTCATCGAGCGAAAGCCGTCCGTCGAGATCGGAATCTCCAAGGATGAAAATTCGCTCGGGATCAAATACGGGAATTCGTTGCGACTGAGCGACCTGGGCGAAAAGCCGACCCGTGGACGGAGGAATAAGTACAAAAAAGATGAGCAAAAAACGAGTCATGTCGTCGGTTCCTTCGCGGCGTTCGCGGAATCTATCATAATAATCTCAAAAGCTAGGCATCAAATTCCTTTGTCAGAAATCGATCCTCGATCGAGGATTGGATTATCGTCCTTGAGACGAGTTCAACGATTGCAGGTGCGCGATCAAATCGGCGAGTTGCTCGGGCGTCAAGCTCGCCGCGATTCCTTCGGGCATCGTTGAGGTTTCCAGCTTTCGGCGCTCGTCGATCTCAATACGCTTCAACTCATGAATTAATCCCGACGATTCGCGAAACTGAACCGTCGACGCTCCTTCGCCGACGATGAAACCGGAGAAAATACGACCATCGGTCGTCGCGAATCCGTAGGTCTCGTATCCTTGTGCGATTTTGGCGCTCGGCTTGAGAATTGATTCCGCAAGCTCGGAAGGGCTATAACGCTTGCCGATATCCACGAGATGCGGTCCTTTAGGCGTTTGACCGTCGGCGTCGGTATGACAAGCGCGACACGACAACGAGGCGAAGAGACTCTTGCCTCGATCGGCGTTTCCCTTCGCCTCGATCGCTCGTTTCATGACAGCTTCATACGTCATATTGCCAATTTGATCCACGTTTTTGGGATCAACCTTTGCAATAAGAACGACATGTTGTTCCTCAACTTTCGTCGGGTATTTAAAGGAATCGGCGGGTAATCCCTTCAGGCGTACGCGCCTGCGAGCGAACTCGCCGCGGAGAAACCTCGCCGTTTCAGCATCGCCGTCAAGAACCGCGGCGGTAAGAACCGAATCGATTCGATCGGTTGAATCCCATTCGCGCGGATCATAATAAGGACCGGTCGTATCGGGTCGAATCCCCCACCAACTTCCTTGATAATCCGACTCGCGATGATAAAGCCGCACCAGAGTCGCCAAAAGATCGCGGCGCACTTCCAAAGAACGAGACATGCTTAACTTTTTAATAAGCCCTTCGACGACTTTGGGATCATGAATGGATCTTAAAACACGCAGCGCGCCTTCACGATGAGGACCGTCGATCGCTTCCAGACAAGCATCGATCGCATTCAGTTCGATAAGACTCCGCATCGCCAGATGAGGTAACCCACGATCGGGATCGGGCTGGGCGTGCACGGGGTTTGTCGTCGGCATCGACGAACCCTCGGGGCGCGAGGTTAATGGAACCACGTTCACCGCGGTGGAAACTTCTCTCAGTCGTCCCAGCGCAATTACGGCTTGCGCTTTGACACGAGGTGAAACATCGGTTAACGCCGCGATGAAAAGGCTTGAATCGACTCCCGCAAGTTGCGATTTACGATCGGCCAAAGCCTTTAAAGCAAACTCGCGAAGCGCCGGGTCTCGTACAAGTTTTCGTAAGGTTTCATGGCATTCAACGCCTTCAAGTTGTTTGAGCGCGAAGAGAGCTGAAACGCGCCCGGCGAGAGGCTTGGACGTATCGAAAACAAGGTTGTTCAGCCCTCGCGTGATTTCCGGACTTCGGCCGCGGCGGATGATTTCCCGCTGAAAGTTGAATCGTGAAGTCGCATTCGGACCGCACAATCCATTAATAAGTTCAGACGAATCGGTCTCTTTTGGATTCAGCCGCGCGCTCGCGGTCCATCCAGGAGGAGTGATACACGCGACAAAGCCGACCCCGGGCCCGATATACACGCTCGCCTCACCGCCGCGCCAACTTGCCACGTATAACCTACCGTCGTCGCCGACATCCATTCCGGTCGGCCTGGGGATTGAAAGAAAGACGTTTGAGCTTGCGCGAAACGACGCCGCGGCGGGCTTCAATTCGTGCCGATACACCTCACTCCGACCCCAATCGCCCGTCAGAAGCACATTCCGATACGCCTCGGGCAAACGATCGTCCTCCAAAGCTAAAGCGCCCGTCCCGCTCCCCTGACCAAACGCCCCGAGAGGCGGCATAATCTCATCGGGATCATTCATAAATCTTAAAGGATAACCGTAATCGGCGGTCTGGATCAGATGACTAACGCGCACATCCCACCCCGCGCCGTCGTTGGTGTTATCTCGCGTGAACATATTCATGCAAGAATCAATTGCGATGGCGAACGGGTTACGAAGTCCGGTTGCGAAGATTTCGAGTTCGGTTCCGTCGGGTCGAACGCGAAGGATCCCGCCGCCGCGGTGCGACAGCGTGATTCCGTCTTTTCCCTTGGCGTTATGGAATCCGTAATCGCCGACGGCGATATAGATCCAACCGTCGAGTCCCATTCGAACGCCGTTCGTCGTATGATCACCCCCGCGCGTATCGATCTGGCTGGTCGTCAGGCCCGAGACGAGGATCTCTTGATGATCGGAAACGCCGTCGCCGTCTTGATCGCGGAAGACGCTGAGAAACGGCGGGTGCATGACCCAAACCGCTCCCTCCCCGGCGATCACGCCGCGAGGGTGTTCCATTTTAGCGAATATATTTACATGATCAGCCTTACCGTCGCCGTCTTCATCAATGCATCGCATCACGCGACCGCCTCCGGGAGTGCGGCCAAGCGAGCCTTGTTCATCGACGGCCACGAACACTGCGTTGTCGGGCGCGACGGAAACCGCCACGGGATAACCAATTTTGGGCGGGGCCGCGTAGAGGCTCACCTTAAAACCTGGGGGCGCCTTGACGACGTCGTTAATCGTTTTATCGTCAACTGGTTTGAGGAGAGTGTTACCGCCCGGCGGTCCGAAATTGAAGCGAGGGTGATAACCATCTCGCTTTCCCGCGAGCTGATCGGCGATCGACCGGCTGCGTTTCTCGATGAATACGTGAAGATCAGGCGCCGAAGGAGCCGGAGCCCCTGGAGGTCCAAAGCCGATCGGCGGTTCGGCGCGCTCGGCTCGCGCCGCTTTCTCGCGTTGAATCATCCCCTTCGTCGCATCTTCGATCGCGTTGATATCGGTGAGGAGGGTATTCTTGAGGAAGACGGTCGACGCGAGTTCTTTAAGAATCGTTCCCCGAGCTTCGCGCACCTCTTTAATTGCGAGCAAACGATCGACCAGTCGGTTCTCTCCGCCGTACGGTCG
>JAKBCQ010000534.1 GCA_021807585.1 Planctomycetota bacterium
ATTCCTCTAAATCGATTTGATTTTATCCGTGTTATCCGTGTAATCCGTGGTTAAAATTCTTCGATTCTTCGATTTATCATTTTGTTCATTAAAATTATCATGTTATTCTTGTTTTATTATCCGTGTTATCCGTGTCATCCGTGGTTAAAATTCTTCGATTCTGCGATTTATCGTTTCGTTAATCAACATTATATCGTTAATCCTGTATTATTATCCGTGTTATCCGTGTCATCCGTGGTTAAAATTCTTCGATTTTTCTTTTGTTTTATTCGTGGTTCGCTGTTCCGGCGGATTCGCGGTTCCGTCATCCGAGGAGCGAGTGGACGACTTCGCCGCGACTCACCGGGTGCGGGCGGTCGAGCGGGTCGAGGTACGTCGTATCGGCGCGGATTCCGAGGCAGTGGTAAATCGTCGCGGCCAGGTCTTCGGGTTTCACCTTGCCGTCGCGCGGGTACGCGCCGTTGCGGTCGGTCGATCCGTGGACGAAGCCGCCGCGGATACCGCCGCCGGCGAGCGCGATCGAGAACGCCTTGCCCCAGTGGCCCCGGCCCGCGTTCCCTTCGAGCTTGGGCGAGCGGCCGAATTCGGACATGCACACGACTAACGTTTCGTCGAGAAGACCCCGTGTTGATAAATCGTCGATCAAGGTCGAGAGCGCGAAATCGACGGGAGGGACGAGGACGTTTTTGAGTCGAGCGGGTTCGTCTTTGTGCGTGTCCCAGCAGGGGTTGTCGGGGGGTTCGTCGGCGCCTCGATACCAGTTGACCTGAACGAGCCGAACGCCCGCTTCGATCAATCGACGCGCGAGCATCACATCTTGGCCGAAGGGGGAATCGCCGTACCGCGCCCGGCTTGCGGCGGGCTCGAGCTCGGTGCGGAACGCGTCGCGGGCGCGTGACGAGAGGAGCAGCTCGAACGCCTGGCGGGCGCGGTCGTCGAGCAATTTGGATGTCGGGTCGCGGTCGATCGTATCAATGCCCGCGCGGATCTGATCGAGCAGTCCCTTACGGCCGGCGAGACGGTTCGGGTCGAGCCCCGCGGGAAGGCTGATCTCATCGACCTTGGGGCCTTCTTTCGACGGCTTGACGCTCAGTTTCCAGGGGTCGCCGCCGCGCCCCAAAAAGCCCGCGTCCTGGCCCGGCCAAACGCTTCCGTCGGTATTAAAGATATGATGAGGCAATGATACGCTCGCGGGTAAACCGCCGCGGGATCGAACGAGCTTGCCCACCACCGCGCCCAGGACGGGATGATCGTTGGGCGCGCCCGGGTTCGCGTTCTCAAAATTCATCGGTTGGTGTGGAACACCCGTCAGCATATAATATCCGCTTGACGAATGAGCGTCGTCCCCCGTCGACATCGCCCGCAGGATGCAAAGCTTGTCGGTCATCCCCGCCAGCTTGGGCATGAGTTCGCTAATCGCAACGCCGGGTGTTTTTGTATCGATTTGTTTATAAGGCCCGCGGATTTCGGCGGGGGCTTCGGGTTTGGGGTCCCACGTCGAATGTTGATCGGGCCCTCCCATCAGGAAGAGGACGATGCACGATTTGGCGCGACCGAACGAGCGATCGGCGGTTTCGGCGGAATCGATCTTGGGAGACGATTCCCGCGCGTCGCCGCGGCGCGACAGGAGATCCGCCAGGGCGAGTCCGCCGCCGAACGTACCCAGGCCGCCGATCCGGAGGATTTCGCGGCGGGTGGCGCCGTCGCACAATCGTCCGCCGCGTCCGGTCAGCTTGAACATGACGATCTCCCCAGGCTCGGTCGGCGAATTACCGGCGTGTTCGTGCGATTCGAGGTCGATTCGCCGGCGCGAACGACACGACTCGGTCGCGCATCGTTTCCAGACGTCCACTGTATCGGATTTCGTCGTTCGTGTCGAACAAAAATTCAACGTTCGCCTTGAGCCCGGGATCGGTCCGGCTTGCCCGCGCGGCGGGATCGTGCTACTTAACGGCGAACCAGGGCGCGGAGCGGGCGTTAACTGCTTGAACGCGCCGGGGGCGTGTTCCAAACTCAAACAAGAACGCGTTCGCGCCCCGCATGATGTTCTTATATAATTATATAAAATAATAGGTTGATATCGATGACGTTGCGTCGGACGGATCGAGTCGACGTGGTTTTGGCGGCGGTCGAGCCGGGCGAAGAGCTCGCGCCGAGCTTGCTTGGATTTCGTCGCGAGCTGGGCGATCGGGGCGATTTGATCGTCGTCACGGCTTGTGAATCGGACGTTTCGGAGCGGATTCGGTCGATTGACGCGGCGGCGCGGGTTGTCGTGTGCGCGAGCGGGACGCTTGTTCCCGAGCTTTGGGCGGCGGGGTTAAGGAGTTCGGAGGCTCGGTTCGTCGCCACCTCGACCGCACGGATGGTTCCGCGCACGGGCCGGCTGCAAGCGATGCTCGATCGGTTGATCGAGACGGGCGCGGCGGGGGTCGGCGGACCGATCGAGCCTTCGGATGAGCTTGCGCGGTTTGATCGAGCTGTCTACTTACATCGATATCTTAATTATAAATCACCGTGCGATGTCTCTGATGCGTTTGATCCTCCCGGCGATAACGCGATGTATCGGCGCGATCGGTTGGACCGGGTTCGTGGATCTTGGAGCGAGGGATTTTGGGAGGTCGAGGTTCATCGCGCGTTGCGGAGGCTTGGCGATCGCCTGACGTTCGAGGCGAGCGCGGGGGTGATTTTCATGGGGGGGGAATCGCGGGCCCCCCTGCTCCGCGTGCGGATTCGTCATGCGTCGAGGTATGCTTATGAGCGTTCGCGGGGGTGTCGTCGAGCGATGACGATCGGCCGATTGGGGGCGACTCCGCTTGTCGGTCCTTTGTTGCTCGGACGCGTGCTTAAGACGATGATGAAAAAGGGGATGCGAATCGCTCCTTGGGTCGGGTCGGCGGGCGATTTGATTGCGCTCAAGGGGGCGTGGACGTGGGGCGAGTTCGGCGGGCTTGTTCGCGCTCTGAGGGGATCGCGCGGCGATTCTCGAATCGACCGAACGGGTACGGATGCGCGGGGTTCGGGTGATTCGCGCGGCGTGGTTCGCGGTCGGGAGGCGAAGGCCGAGCGTCATGAGAAAACGGATGCTTACTCAAGTTGATCAATATGGATCGAACGCTTAGTGTATCGTTGGATCGATTAACCGAATTGCTGACCGACGGCGAAGAGTGTCGTCGTTGGTTGACGGGTCTTGGGGTGCGCGATTCGACGCGGGGCCGTGGGGATTTGCTCGATCTCGCGGCGCGTGCGCCCGATCGCGCGCGCTTGGCGAGATTGGCGGGGCAATTCGAGGCGTTTTTGCCGGGTTGTTCGGATCCGGGGATGGCGCTGACGAATTTTGAGCGGTTCGTGGCGGCGAGCCGATCGCCCGCGGAAACCGCGACCGTTTTGGCGGCGCATCCTCGCACGACCGAGATTTTGCTTCAGATTATGAGCACGAGTCAGACATTTAGTGAGCTTTTGATTAAGAATCCGTCGTTGTTGGAATGGCTGCGTGGCGGGGCGGCGCGGCGCGACGGCGATTTGATGCTGGGCGAGCTTTGGGAGGAGATGAGCGGGTTTGAGCGTGAGGATGATCAAAAGCGAGTGATTCGAGAATTTCACGCACGCGAGATGTTGCGGATGGGTGACTACGACAGCATGCG
>JAKBCQ010000535.1 GCA_021807585.1 Planctomycetota bacterium
AATCGTCACAATCGCCCCGTCGGCAAGGCTCGCGGGAGTGCTCGTGACGACGAGATCCCCCGCGGCGATCGGCTCGCTCATTCCCGTGATCTCGATCATCCCGTCGCGCTCGGTCTTGGGAACGGTTTCAATATGAACCTCTTTAACCATATTATGATCTTTTAACACAAAGATCTTCATGCTTCCGGCGAATCCCGCGATCGCGGCGACGGGAGCGACGAACGCTTTGGAATCGCCCGCGACGACGATCCGTCCTTTGGCGAAGCCCCCTGGCCGCAACGCGTCGTGCGAATTGTCCACCAGTATCTCCACCTGGAACGTCCGGCTCGCCGAATCGACCGCGGGAGTGATCCGCGCGACCTTCCCCGGAAATTCGCGGCCGGGATACGCTGGAACTTCGATTCGTGCAGGCTGATTCAGGCGAATCTCCGCGGAATAACGTTCGGGAATGTTCACGCGAAATCGGAGCGGATCGGCGATCACCAGGTCGAAGACGGCCTCCCCCTCCTTCACCATCTGCCCTTCCGACACCTGTTTTTTGACGACCGCGTAAGCGACCGAACGCGACGATTGCGCCGGGACGTTCGTCGGCCTGGGTACGACAATCCTCGTATCGGTAAGTTTCTCCTTCGAGACGTCGAGCGCCGCCTTGCTCGCGAAAACGTTCGCCAAATCGGCTCGAGCGATCAGCGTGGCGCTTTCCAATTTCGCCCGCGCCACCTTTTCGTCGTTCTCGGCGTTCTGAAAGATCTCGATATTGCCCGCCTTCCGCTCGACGAGCGATCGTTCTCGCGCCAGAGTTTGCCGTGCGCGATCGAGCGCCAACCGCGCCTCCTCGACCGTCGGAGTTTTGCTCACATCATATTCCGATGTCGGCATATGCGAGCTTGTGAGGCCGAGTTTGGCGAGATCGACGTCGATTCGCCGCTCGGCCTGCGTAACCGCGAGCTCGGCGTCTCTCGTTTCAAGCTCGACGAGAAGATCCCCGGGAACGACCTGATCGCCGATATCATGAAAAACCCGCGCCACCCTCCCCGTGATCTTGGCGCCGATCGTCACCCGCTCCCAACCGTGAAGCGTCCCCTGGACTTCGACGACTCGTTCGACGTCGCGCCGTTCGACCGGAGCGACCGTCGCCGCGATCACCCTCGGCTGTTCCGCTTGCGTCGCCGCCGTTTCTTCGCGAGTCGTACACCCCGCAAGCCCCGCGACGAACGCCGACACGACGCACGACCAAAACGCCGCCGTCAAACCAACACGTAAAGGTGTCCGCACTGGCGATCTCCCAGGGAAGCCGCGATGAGCGACAAGCGACGATCGACTTCGACCGATCCGAACCGGCCGCGAAATGTCGCACGGAGCGATCGACCCCCGCTCGATGTCCTGAATCCACGTGTGCATATCGCATACGATGATTAGTACGTTCACCAAGTGATTCGTCGACGCGACACACACAAATATGTACTCACGCCATAATCCATTTGGACGCGAGCGAACTCGATCGATCGAGCGCGCGATTTCGCGACGACCGTTCGACCGATCAGGAGATATTGTGTTGATTTCGCCGATTGTGTCAAGGTCGCCGGGCCAAAAGCGCGCCCCAAACCGCGGCCGAAACGCCGGCCGCCGGCGCCCAAAATCTCTCAAACTCGAACCGCGAAGCCGAATTTCGAATTCGCGCCGCGTCTCGGCTTGACCGCGATTGGAAATCGGCTTACGGTTCGCGGTCCGACGGATGACGTTCGGCGATCTCAACAGTTGGGGAAGGACCGAACATCGGTGCGAATCTCGGCGCGCGAGCGATCGGCTTTGGCTTTGATCCTTCTCATCGCGTTCGTCGTCCGCGCCTGGAAGATCGATCAACCGATCGTCGAAAATTATGTCGGCAGGCAAATTCCCACCGCGATGGCCGCCCGAAATCTCGAGCGGGGCTCGGGTTTCGGCTCGCCGAGGCTCGATACGGGTCCGTTCCCAAATTGGTTTCTCGTCGAACCGCCGATCTTCGAAGCCGCGGCGATCGTCGTCAAAAAGATCTCTTCACTTTCACTCGAAGCGTCGGGGCGGCTCGTTTCGATTTTGGGGCTGATTCTCACCGCGTGGGGCGTTTGGGGGCTCGTGCGACGTCGCGGATCGGCCCTCGCGGCGCTTTCCGCGGCGGCCGCGATCGCATCGTTCCCGATCACAATCCGCTACGGCAGAGCGTTTCAGCCCGATTCGCTCGCGCTCGGTTCCGTGATCGCCGGAATCGCGGTTCGAGACGCCGCAAAACGTATCCCGATTCAATCGAGATTTCACATCTTAATTTACTTGATTTCATGGACCTTACTCGCCGCGGGAATCGCGCTCAAGGTCGTCGCGGCGTTCGTCGTGATCCCTTTGCTCACGCTCGTGATCGATAAGCCCGATAAGCGGAAATCGCTCGCGATCGCGTCGACGTTGATCCCCGCGCTCGTCTGGTATGTTCACGCGGCTCGATTCCTCGCCGACGGCGTCGGTTCGCGCGCCTCGGAACAATCCGCCGCGATCTGGTTCCGCGCCGTCGCAATCCCGCACGCCCTCGCGAACCTCGACTTTTATCGATTAGCTGGCAATTACATATTTGTTCGCGCTTTTACTCCCTGGGGAATTGCGCTCGTCGTTTTCGGATTCTTATTCGTAAAAATCAATCGCTTGTGGAAAATTTGGGGGGCTTTCGCGGCGATCGCGTTGATCGTCCTGGCGAACAAGGCGCACCACGAATATTATTGGCTGGCGCTCGTCCCCGTTTTCGCCGCCGCGATCGGATCGGCGATCGATTCGATTCATCAAAAAGCCGGTGCGGTCGCGTCGTTCGCATCGGTATCGGTTCTCTTCGGGCTCGGAATGTTCCAGGCGCGATCGACTTATCGCACGCCGAACGAGTGGAGCTCGCTCGCCGAAGCCGCGGCCGAGATCGACCGGACCGTCCCTCGCGATGCGCTCGTCGTCGCCCCCGAGGCGCTCTTATATCAAGCCGATCGACGCGGTTGTCGTTTGGAATTCGATCCCCGTTCGGCGAGCCGAGCCGCTTCCGAATGGATCCGGAATGAGCGTGACAAGAAGGATCGGACGACTGTCGACTCAGCGGTCGATCTCGTCGAGTTTTATCGTTCGAAAGGCGCCTCGTACCTCGCCGATCTCGGCGGTTGCGATCACGATCGCTCCGCGTGGCGCGACGTGATGCGGACGAAATACCGGGTCGTCGTCGATCGACCGTGCGTCCTCATCGCGCGATTGATTACAATCCAAGACGAAGATCTTCATAACGTCGCGATCGAAAATAAGTTCGGTCGTAAAGGAATGAGAAAATGAAAAGCAATCATAATGATCATAATGAAACTCCGGTGACGGTTCTTGATTTTTCAAAATGGAAGAAAGAATTGCGGAAGATCGGCGTCCTGACGGCTTATGATTTTTCGACCGCCAAGCTGCTCGACGCCGCGGGGGTCGATTGTTTGCTCGTGGGGGATTCGCTTGGGACGGTTTTTCAAGGCAGGCCGACGACTTTGCGGGTGACGCTCGATCAGATGGTGTATCACGCCGAGATTGTCGCGCGGGCCGCTCGGCGCGCGTTCGTCGTCGCCGATTTACCCTTTTTGAGCTATCAAACGAG
>JAKBCQ010000536.1 GCA_021807585.1 Planctomycetota bacterium
TCGCGTTCCGCAGCGCCGGTACATATCGGCATGCGAAAATAAATATCGTCAAGCCGATGAACGTCGCTTTTGATACGATCATAATATCGACCCATAATGAGCGATATGCGATGAGGGATTTTAGGGACGTATCGGGCGGTCGTCAAGTTCGGCGTGCGATCGAACCGATCAATCCAGGCTTACGATACGAACGACCCGATCGAGAAACCCGCGGGGCGACGTCTCCCTTGGCGGTATCGAGCGCCGACTGTGATCGATCTCGTCGTCTCGTCGCACGCATCGGCGCATCTTGCGACAGATTTCGAGAGCTTGATTTCCACCCCCTCGAAACGCCACGATGGACCCGCGGTTCGGTTATCACTCGGCGTTCGAGCGTCAGTTTCATGAAATCCATCCAAATACGCGGATTAAGAACACATAATCTTAAATCGATCGATCTTGATCTTCCGCTCGGTCGCCTGATCGTCGTGACGGGAGTGGGAGGAGCGGGGAAAACCTCGCTCGCGGTCGACACGTTGTTCGCCGAGGGTCGAAGGCGGTACATCGAAACGTTCTCGGCGCGTTCGAGGATGTATCTCGATCGGCTCGAAAAGCCCGACGCCGAGCGAATCGACGGCCTTCCCGCGGCGATCGCCGCTCCCCGAGGGATCTCGCGCCGCGCGGGTTCGGCGACGATCGGCTCGATCGGCGAAATCCGAGCCTTGCTCGTTTCGCTCTTCGTTCGCACGGGGAGGGTGATTTGCTCAACCTGCGGAACCGAGGTCGGTTCCCGCGACGCGGCGTCGATCGCTCATATGATTGATCAGCTTGACGAAGGAGTCCGTTATCAGGTCGCGTTTCCGCTCGAAATCGTCGACGGCTCGTCGCTCGCCGAGATCGCCGCTTCGCTCCGATCGCAGGGGTTCGCGCGGGCTCGAATCGACGGCGAGATGACGGCGCTCGATTCCAATCCAATTCAAGAAAAAAGAATGACTTCGATTGATGTAATTGTCGATCGGCTCGTCCGAGGCCGCGATCCCGCCGAGCGCCGGCTGGAATCGATCGAGCAGGCGATGCGGTCGGGATCGGGACGGTCGAAAATAATCTTCGACGATCGAGCCGATTGGATTTTCGAGTGCGATTGGAAATGCGGAGGATGCGGAACGCAATATCGCGAGCCCTCCGCCGAGCTTTTCAATCCCGATTCCCACAATATGCTTTCGGATCGGGCGCTCGCAGTGCGCATCGACGGTCGGAATTTCGTCGATACGACTTCGCAAACAATTGAAGAATTTAAGAAATGGATCGATTTATTAAAAAAAGACATACACATCATACAATTTATTAAGCCTATTTCGGCTCGATTGGGGGATCTGATCGATCTCGGCCTCGGTTATTTGTCGCTCGATCGCGAGATTGATTCGCTTTCGCGCGGCGAGGAGCGGCGGGTCGCGTTCGCGGCGACGCTCAATCCAGGGCTCGTCGGCGTGCTTTACGTGTTCGACGAACCCGCCGCGGGGCTTTATCCGACGGACGTCGATCGGCTGATCGCGAATTTGCTGCGCGCACGCGATCGAGGCGATTCGGTCGTCGTCGTCGAGAACGACGCGTCGCTGATTCGAGCCGCGGATCATCTCGTCGACCTCGGACCCGGCGGAGGAGACGACGGGGGTGAAGTGGTTTATGCGGGACCTCCCGACGGAATCGAAAAAGAACCCCGATCGGCGACGGGACGGTTCCTCGCCGATCGGGCGATCTCATTCCGTAAACCGCCGCGCCGCACCCCCAACGGATGCATCGAAATTACAGGCGCTTGCGCCATGAATCTTAAGAATATTTGTGTGAAAATTCCATTGGGAGTGTTGTGCGTCGTGACCGGTCCGAGCGGATCGGGCAAGAGCGCGCTCATTGAAGCAACATTGCGGCCGTGGACGGCAAGATCCGCGAACTCGGCGTCGGGCGAATCGAGATCGGTAGCCGGTCAATCAAGCTCGACCTCTGGCGGATCGAGATCGGTCTCCGGTCAATCAATCTCGAATTTGAATGATTCGAACTCGAGATCGAAGCAATCATATTCGGCGGCGAAGCTTCGATCGACGCGAGAGATCGACACGGCGGCGTGGGTGGATCGATCGACCGTGGGCGTATCGGAACGGTCGATCATTGCGTCGGTCGTCGGCGTGTTCGGCGAGATTCGGACGATCTTCGCCGAGACACAAGAGGCGAGAGCACGCGGGTTTCCGGCGAGCTTTTTCAGTTTTCGGTCGCGCGGAGGTCGGTGCGAGGCGTGCGAGGGACGAGGCGCGGCGATCTTCGATCGACGGCTCCTCGCCGATCTGAAAACGCAATGCGAAGCGTGTCAAGGAACACGATATCGATCCGAGATTCTCGAAGTCCGCTGCCAGGATCGATCGATCGCCGACGTGCTGGCGATGACTGTTCAAGAATCACTTGTATTTTTCCGAAATCGCCCCAAGTTGCAGGCTCGGTTAAGGCCGCTTCGGGACGTGGGACTCGATTATTTAAGGTTGGGAGACACGCTCGCGAACCGATCCGCGGGGGAATCGCGGAGGCTTGAGCTCGCGATCCACTTCGCCAAATCGCGGGCGACGCTCAAGCGTCCCGCAAAAGCGTCAACGAGTTTATTTATGATGGATGAACCGAGCGCAGGGCTTCATCCTTCGGAGATCGACAAATTGCTCGATGTCTTCGATACGCTTCTCGCTCCCGGAGGGTCGATCGTCGTCGTCGACTCGAACCCGCGGATTTGGGCCGCGGCCGACTTCTTAATCGAGCTCGGTCCGGGCGCCGGACCCGAGGGAGGATCGATCGTCGCACAGGGAACGCCCGAGGAGGTCGCCGCGGGAACATCCTCGGCGGGCGGTATTCTCGCCGCGATGAAGCTCGTCGATCCGGGTTGATATCGATATAAAAATCGATGATTACTACATAGCCATGTTTCGTGTTTCGCTTCGGGCGCGCGGATCTCGGAGCATTCGGCGGCGCCAGGGCCGTCGATCGGCTTCAAGAACGCCTTGAATTCGACGCTTGATTATCGAATCGATAAATGAAGAACTGTGAATAATAAAATCGAAAGTTCGCGTATCGACGAATACGTCATCGCGGCTGTTTCTTGGATTGTCGATTCGTCTTGGCGGAGCCTTGATTTGTCGGTCGGGCGGTCCGCCTCGCGGCCTGGTTGATTTGACGAACGGCTTCGACCTCGGCGTCCCAATACGAGGGGAGGCGGTCGTAAGGATTGGGCAAAACATCGTCGGTTACGAACACATATCCGATTTTCAATTGTGCGGCGCGTTGCAACGAGCGATTCATCGCATCCTCGCCGGCGACCGCGTGCGACTGTACGCAAAACCGCGATCCCGCGAACCGCGAAGCCCAATCGGGAGGCTGAAACTCGGCGAATCCCTTTTCGCGTTCGAACAGACAGATCACGTCGGACGCGGGCGCCGCCGCGTATTCGACGGCGCAAAGCGATCCGGGATTGGTGACGACGAGCGACCCCGGAATACGTTGATGCACGTACTTATACAGATCAATATAATAGGGTACGTCATGGGCGTGCGGGCTTTGTTCGTCGAAGTGAAAACCCGTGATATCGGGATAAAAGCGAAGAAAATCTTCGATC
>JAKBCQ010000537.1 GCA_021807585.1 Planctomycetota bacterium
CTCGACGACCTCGGCACCTTGCCGTCGGCCCGCGAACCCGCCTCGGTCGGGTTGAACGTCTCGGCGAAGCTCGAACGTCCCAGGCCGAAATTCGACGCCGATTGCAACTGCCTGCCGTGATCGAACGAATCGATGAACTCAACCCCGTTCCACGTGAGCGAATCGATCGCCCCCGCACAGCGATCGGTCGTCTTGATCACGATCTCGGACCCCCCGAACGCTCCGCGTATCGTCGCGTCCCCCCTCGGCGAATCCTCGTACCCGCCGCGAACCGCGCCGCCGAACACGCAAGCCGACAAACAAATAATAACAGTATATGATCGCTGATATTTTATCATCATTATCCTTTATCGTACCGGCGCAAAACACCCCGCGGATTCGTCTCGCTTCAACTCCGACCGCGCTTCACCGTCGTCGCCGTTCGGGAGCGAGCTCGGGATGCGTTCGTTCCCATTCGAGGTATTCGGGAATCGTATAAAACGTCTTAAATCGATAAAGCCGCCCCTCGTCCTCGAGCGGCGCTTCAGAATCCTCGGCCCACGAATCCCCGGTTCGCGCCATCGTATCCGATAAGATTTTCTCCATCCGTTTCCGCACGCCCTCGAACGCCTGCTCGGCGATAAGATTCTTGAGCTCGTAAGGATCGTTCAAAAGATCGTACAGCAACCACGAATCCTTCTCGGTTCGCGCATACATATAGCGCTCTGTTCTAACCCCGCGCCACGCTCCCGGGGTTCCGTCTCCGGCGAACGGTAAGAAGATCTGGAAGAAGACCGATTCGGGAGATTTGCCGACCGCCGAGCCTCGATTCAAGGCCGGCGTTCCTAGAATCTCGGCCGAAAGGTCGGCGCCTTGCATATCCCCGGGAACGTCGACCCCGCAAAGCCGAAGCAGCGTCGGCGCGAAATCGACGTGGCTCCAAAGCGCCCGCGAAACCCGCCCCGGCTTCGCCTTCGCGGGATAACGCACGATCCCGGGCACGCCGATCGATTCCTCCCACGGCTTCCGCTTCAAACGCATTCCATGAGATCCAAGCATATCTCCATGATCCGATGTTACTACGACGATCGTGTCGTCGGCGAGATCGAGCTCGGCGAGAGCCCCGATCAGCCGACCGATCGCCGAATCGACCGCGGTGATCGCCGCGTAATACGCCCTGATCTCCCGAACGCCCGCGCCCGGAATCCCCTCAACATAATTGGGTCTGAGCTTTGGTTTGAGATTTTCATATTCTTTTATGTACGCTTCGGGAGCTCCGTAGGGGTCGTGGGGAGGACCCGGAGCGACGACGAGGAAAAACGGTCGATCCCTGGTCGAACGGAGAAATTCGATCGCGCGATCGGTCCAAACCTCGGGCTCAAACCGGTTCTCGACGATCGGTCGCGGATCGTCGAGAAAATATCGCGGCTTAAAATGCGCATGTGAACATTCACTTGCAGCCCAATATGCAAATCCTTGCCGCCTAGGTCCCGGAGGAACGAAGCCGGGATCCCGCACGCCGCCGTCGAGGTGCCATTTGCCGATGAAACCCGTCCGATAACCCCGCGCGGCCAAAAGCTCGGCGATCGTCGTCTCGGATTCGCGGAGCCGAAGATCGTTCGCCTTCATGCCGTTTTTGTGCGCGTACTTCCCCGTTAACAGGATCGCCCGCGCCGGACAGCAGACGGGAGTGTTCGCGAACGTGTTTGGGAACAGTACCCCTTCGGACGCGAGCTTATCGATGTTCGGCGTTCGGACGTCGGAGCACCCCATGCAACCGAGCGATTGCGCACGGAGCTGATCGGGAACGATCAGAAGAACGTTCGGCGGTCGCCTCGCTAAAGCCGATCCGTCCGGGCTGGAACCCGTAAACGCGATCGCGCCCCGAGCGATCAGCGCCGCCATGATCGGCGCGATCCAGATCGATCGTCGATAAGCCATAACCGCTTATCCTTACTAAGGATTGACACACGCGATGTTCGTGAACAATCGATCCCGTCCCGATTGCGAACGAAATCGTCGCGCGGTTGATCACGCCCAAGCGACGAAACGCACGCGACGCTCAAACCTCGGCGCGGCGATCATCCCCCCACCAAAACCCCTCGCGTTCGCTCGCTACCCAAATACGCCCGACAGGATTTGAACCTGTAACCTTCGGCTCCGGAGGCCGACGCTCTATCCAGTTGAGCCACGGGCGCCACACTCTCCCTGTACTAAAACGCGGGCGAAACGCTTTGTCAAGAGGCGCAACGCCATTAAACCGTAATACAATCATATTATAATAAATTATGATTGATCGTTTCGATCGACTTCGACGAGTCGTCGCGGTTCGGCTTGTTTTGAGCAAGGATCGATTGGAACCGATTCGGGTTCGCTCAATCGTCGACAATAAAAAAGGGGCGCCTCGCGAAGGAAGCGCCCCGGATCGTCGGGTCGAACTGTCATGAATCGATCGATCGATTCATTCGAGACGCAACGCGCACCAGATCCCGCAGGGGTAAAACTGGGCGTCGGCGGGATGAATCGCCATCCGATCCCATTCGTCCTGGGTCCAGACGACGATCTTCGCCGAATAGCCGTTGATCCGCCACGTCGCCTCGTTCGGCGGGGTCGTCGCTCGAACATGAGATTGAGCGTGTGCGGGATCGGGATTGAATACCGGAAACTTGGGTCGCTTCGTCGCGACTGGAAACACATGTGAAGCAAGACTCATCGATGATACCTCAGGGGATGAAATCGTTTAATATCGAACCGCTTCGTTCGATCCTTCACTTCGTCGCGCGAGGTCGAATCCATCGTCCTCGCTCGCGTCTCAGCGTCGAGACGCCCCAATCGAACGTCACCGTGGCCGATCAGCGGCCGAACCGAACCGCACGCGGCTTCCGACCCGATCGTCGCTTCCCGTGACGATCTCGTAACGCCGCAGTGGAATGAGAACTCCTATTCCCTCCTCTCCCTCAAATGAATCAGCCGATCGAGCGACTTCTTCCCGCGATCACTCTTCCGCTTCACCTGGTTAAAAATGTCTTAATAAGGCGATTACCGCTCGCGATCATTTCAAAATCCGCATCAAAGTTGCGATTTCCAGCTATCGGTTGCGGTATGCGATATTGTATTCCCTTTTTAGGCGACACTCAAGCCGATTCCTGAATCTTTTTTAAGCATTTTTGGAGAGCCTCTTGTGAAGGTAGGAGTTGCGGGGCTATACTGGGTTGTATGGGATATGCGGATAAGCTGCAAAGACTCTGTGCGTTACGCGGGCTGGATCAGTCGGCTCTTGCCCAGCGACTGAACCGATCCAAGTCGTCGATGTCGCGCATCCTGAGCGGGGCTCAAGAACCTAAGTTAAGTCTGGCACACGCGTTAGCGAAAGCTCTCGGGGTCAGCCTCGATTATCTCGCCGACGATTCCTTGCAAACCGAGCCCAACGGCGAGTGGGTGATGCTGACCGAGGACGAGGTTGCGATCCTCAAAATCGTCCGCAGATTAGGGTCGAGCGCCGCGATCGATCGTCTTTTGGTGGTTCCTCCTCAAAACGGCAATCGATCAAATCACGCCGATTCGGCATCATGATGATGCGAAAAAACAACGGAATCCTCAGCCGGCACGTTTCTACCGGGTCGTACTCACGTTTTTCCCCAACA
>JAKBCQ010000538.1 GCA_021807585.1 Planctomycetota bacterium
CGCGAAATCGAAGCGCGTCGGCGGGCGACAACTTGGCGATCGCGGCCTCCATGCGTTCGACGCGGGGCGTGGCGGGAAGTTCACCCCCCGCTCCGAAGATCAGCCGATATTGGGGATCGAGGCGAACGAGTTCGATCTCGTCGTCGAGCCGTTTGCCGACCGCGGCGAAGATCGATTCCAAAACTTGAGGATATAAGAAGAAGGTGGGTCCCAGATCGAAGCGAAAGCCGTTCTCCTCGATCGTCGACGTCCGACCTCCGACCTTCCCCTTGCGCTCCAGCAGAGTCACTCGAAACCCGAGCGATCGCAGCAAAAGCGCGCTCGCCAACCCTCCCGGGCCCGCACCGACGATGACGACCGACCGACCACTCATGACGATTCGACTCCTCGGTCCGACGAAACGCGAAGCTTCAATCAAGCTTGTTCTACAAGGGAGTTTCGCTTCGTCAAGACCGCGAAATCGAACGATCAAGATCGTGTTGAATTCCAAGCGAAGTGAAATCCGCTCGGTTGAATTCCAAGCGGAGTGAAATCCGCTCCAATGACGGTGCGTTGATCGTTGGAAGCGGCGTTCGTCGTCAACGGCCGATCGGAAATAATCGACGCGAACAAACGGTCATTTGATTTCGGCGGATGTCGAAAGCGTATGTGAACCGAGGGGGGGAATGTTGCGGGCTTGGAGCTCAAGGTTGAACGGCTTGCCAACGCGAGCCTGGCGCCCGCGAACGGCTCGTCGCGACCGGCCCGGCTTCGGCGGCCGCCGAGGCGTCGGCGTTCGGCTTCACGATCGAATCGTCGGAGTCGAAATCGGCGGCGACGGGATGAAATTCGACCGCCGAATCGGTTCCGTCTCTCGGGATCGGCTTCTCAACCCTTCGAGTCGATTCTCGCTCGCCGATTTCAGTACGCTCTTGATTGTTTTCGCGTTCGACGGGTCGCCAGCCGGTGCGTCTCGTGATCGGCTTGCGCGTTTGAGAGAAACCCGATCGAATTCCCGCAAGTTCGGGAGGTGGAATCGTAATCCGATCAGGATCTATGGAATCGTTTTCGGGAGATTGGCCGCGGGTCACAATCTCGTTACGGTTCCCGGATCGACCACGACTCGCCAATTGCGTGTCGATCGAACGCGTCGATTTGGTGTCGTAGAGCGCCGCCAACTCGTTGCGATCGAGGAACTTATAAAGCGAGATCGGCGCCGCGTAGAGACCGCGCGGGTAACCGGGATCGGCGTAGGCGAAATTACAAACGCCGGCGATGTAACCGTCGTCGGTGAACAGTCCTCCGCCCGATCGACCCTGACGCGGCGCATGAGCGCATTCAATGGCGCTGTAATAATGATGTCCTTGAACGACGTTCCCCGTGCGTGGATTTGTGATCACCGTGCTCCACGCGGTCGCATCGTGCCCCTCGGAGCAACCTACCGTAACCATGCTCATTCCTTGATCGGGCCTCCATCTTGGCGGAACGACCTTCGCGGCGGGCAACCTCTTGCCGGGTCGAATTCGGATCAGCCCCAGATCGAGGTCGTGATCGTAATCGACGACCTCGGCGGTGAGATCGCGCTCAATACAACGGACGACCGCGGGGTTTTCGGAAGCGAGCTTGCCGTCGAAAAGATCGACCGTCACCTTGCGAGGGAATCGAGCGGGAGCGGGTTGTTTTTTGGAATTCTCAATATGAAATATATGAGAACATGTTAACACAAGCGACTCGTTATCGTCGCTCGCGACGACGGTTCCCGAGCCGAAGCCGATCAGCCCCGCGCCGTGCACTTTAATCCGGACGACGGTTTGCCAGGGGTCGGGATTGGGTCGTCTTTGATCGTCGCGGGGGGGAGTTTTAGGGTTTTTGGCGTGATATTCGTCGGCGAGCCGACCGCGAACTCGATCATTCTCGGTATCGCCCGGATCGTCGGCGTGACGATCGTCGGGAGTTCGAGTTTGAGCCGCGGATTCGCGATCGAAATCGTCGTCGGCCCGAAATCGATCGGCTTCTTCTTCGTCGGATCGATTCGAGGCGGCGGGCGAGCGATTCGACCCGCGCGATCGATTCGCCGCGAGTTCGGCTTTGGCTTTGAGGTAAAGACGTTCGAGCTGGGCCGCGGGTTGAAGCCCCGAGGTTCGTTCGAGCTCGACTCCTTCCGAATCGACGATCACAAATGTAGGAACTTGTTGAACGTGATATTTCCGCGCCGTTTCGGGCTCTTGGTCGATATCGACTTCGCGCACGGGATAATGCTTGCGTGCGAGTTCTTGAACGCGCGGCTTCATTTGTCGGCACGGCCCGCACCACGACGCCTGGAAGTCGAGGATCACTGGGGCGGTTGACGATTGAACCTGAGCGTGCGCCGCGATCACGGCCAAGAGGACGGCGGGGAGGTTCATTGCGGAGGGACTCCTTTGCGTCGGGGAGGCGCGTCGCATCGCGGCCAAGAGCGAGCGACACGGGGACCGATTCCGGCCGTCGCTCGGTCGACGTTCGCGTGGTGCGAGCGATCGGCGATCGACAACCCGTCGAGAGCCCTGTCGTGCGTACCGGCGCGAATACCGCGGCGAGCGCGGATCAAGGCGTCGGCCCCGAGATCGGGGGAACTCGCCTCAAGAACAGGAGCCGGCGAAAGCGGATGATGAGAATCGCGTCGGGAAAGGAACGCCCCGACCCTTCCTTGGGCGGGCCTCGCGTCGAGGACCCGGAGATCCGTCGTCATGACGGATCGTAAACCGCGAACGACTGGAAACGACCTCCGACAAGGCACGAACGCCCCGCCGACCGACCGATCCCGACCGCGTCGCGATCCGCCGTGCTTCGCTCCCTCCCTGGCGAGCCTTAACTTAATCGTCCTGATTAAGCCCACAAGGCGATCGTCGGGAGTCGCGTTCACCGCGGATGGCCCCTATCTACAATCTGTGGACGTGGAGTACCAGATCAGTTATCGACATTTTCTCCCCGTCGCTTGAATTTTCGTCGAAATTACTGATCTCGTACGCCATGTCGGGTCAATCACCCGTCGCTTCACTCGATACCCTAATCATGCGCGCCGATCGGTTGATCGGCCGCGAAGAATCACACTCGCAACGGTACAAGAGTCGCTTTAGACGGATTAGGCGAAATGAATAGACTGGGGGGTTTTTTAGATTTTTGTTCGCCCAACCGTCGGAATCATGCTAAGCTAACTTAACATCTTTAGAGCGAGCATCCCGTGATTCCAGGCGGAGATCGTCCGATGTGCCGTCAGCGTGATCCGATAGCGACCCTCGTCTGGCTGGGGATTTTCAGCCTGACTGCGGTGATCGCGCCCGGCCCGGCTTCAACCGAGCCGTACGAGCAAACCGACAGCGCCCCAAAATCGAAGCAATCTTCCCCGACCGAATCCACCAAGAAAGCGAAGTCGGCTAAAAGCCCGCAAAAAGGAGCCAAAGGCGCGGCGATCAAGAAAAGCGGCGCCAAAACATCGGTTGAGCTTCATATCGACCGACACGGATTCGTTGACTCCTCCAATCGCCCCGTGAGGCTTCGAGGAGTCAATATCCCCAGCCTCGAATGGCGCAACGACGGCGATCACATCATCGAATCAACGCGAGTCGCACTTGATGATTGGAAAGCGAACGTCGTTCGAATCCC
>JAKBCQ010000539.1 GCA_021807585.1 Planctomycetota bacterium
CGGTCGCGATGACTTTTGCATACTTGTTAACATCTGTGTCGCGGTGATCACGGGGATCGCGTCGCGCCGGCACGCCGCGATGATTCGCTTTTGCGCCGCGGGAACCCGCGCGACGTCCATCTCGACGCCGAGATCGCCGCGCGCCACCATGATCGCGTCGGTTTGACATAATATTTCATCAAGATGATCAACCGCCTCGGGTTTCTCGATCTTGGCGACGATCTTCGATCGCGAACGCCGCTTGGCGAGTTCGCTCCGGAGCCACGAAACGTCCTCCGCGCTCCGCACGAACGATTGTCCCACATATTCGATCTGATGCTCGGCGGCCCAATCGAGATCTTCAAGATCCTTCGCCGTGAGTGCGGGGATTTTGAGCTTGGCGCCGGGAAGATTGATCCCCTGATGCGATTTGAGTACTCCGGGCTGAACGACCCGCAGCACCGCGCGATTCGGCGTCGCCGCGACGACTTTCATCGCCACCGCGCCGTCGGCGAACAACACCGCGTCGCCGATCGATAAATCTCCCGGTAGATCCGAATATGTGCAAGTAAGAGAGTGAGGATTCACGGAGGGCTCGATCGAATCGACGAGTTCGAACGCCTGATCGAGCGGGCACGAAACCGCCCCTCCCGCAAGCTCTCCCAGCCTGATCTTGGGCCCGCCGAGATCCTGGAGAATCGCCGTCGGTCTGCCGGTCGATTCGCTCGCGGCGCGGATCGAACGCACGTTCTCGGAGTGTTCCTCGTGCGTGCCGTGCGCGAAATTGAGCCGAAAAACGCTCGCCCCCGCGTCGATCATGGCGCAAAGCGTCGCGATGTCGCGCGAAGCCGGACCGATCGTCGCCGTAATCTTGGTCCGCGACCGCATGCTCGTCTCAAAACCCGATTCGTTCATCTTGTAAGTTCCCAATCACATATTATTTCTAAAACATGATTGTTATTTAATTACTCCACCGTTCCTGCTCGTCGGTCCGCCTGGTCGTCATCGATCTTTTTTTCACGATCACGATAGGCAAACAAATAACTAATACCACACGCTCGCAACCGACGCCATCCTCTCGCCGAACCTGCGCGACCCCGCCGTGCAAACGGTTTTGAAGGGGATTCGACCGCGGTCGAAGCGTTCGGGACGGCCGTACTCGGCCGCGTGATCGATGACAGGGCGATCCTGAATCGATCACCCTCATGCACCCAAGACCGATTGAAATTGCGCGTTCGACCGGGCGAAATCCTCTCGTTTCTCCGGCTCGGCGGCCGATATCTTTTGATAAGACGAACGCTTTGCAAAGCCGCCACGATCGCGCTCGACGGTCATGAATTGACGATCGAATGAACGACAACGCGCCGATCCAGGGAATCCACCAAGGGAAAGGTCGACTGTATCACCCGGTTCGTGTAAACTCCAAATAATCCGCCGTTTTCGTTCGTCGCGATCCATCGCGCGACGAGCGTCCCGTTTCTGGGGCGATCGCTCGTTGGCGATCGATTGAGGACAGAAACGAGTTCGGCCGGAAACGGGTCGAAACGCGACGATCTCGCCGCCTTGGGTTCGAGGTCGGTCCAGAGGATTCGCGACAGATGAAGCGCATGCTCGCCGCCGTCGTCTTGCTGACAGCCCTTGGGGTGCTCGCCAAGCTTGCGCTCAAAGAGCCCGGCCTCGACCGCGCCGAACGCAACCGAGCGCATGAGGCGAACGATGCGCGGCGTCAAACCGCGGGCGACGAACGAAAGATTGAACAAACGCTCGTGTCGCGTTATTCCGATCCAGCCGATCGCGCGTTCGTCGCGAGCATGCTGGATAAATATCGCCACACCGCGGTCGATATCGAACGAACCGACGGAATCCGCGGGCTTAAATTGCTCGCGGCTCTCGATATCGAGGCAATCTATCTTTATGAGAAACATCCACGAGAGTTTTGCAGGCTGCGCGATTGCCTGACCGATCAGGCCGCGGCCGATCTGCTGCTCAACTGGCGCGAATATTTCGGCCTTAAACGAGCCGACGAGACCGATCGAAGGCTGTTGATCGCCGAGATCGCCAGGCTCGGTTCCAGAACGAGGCGGATCGCGTCGAGGTATCCTTCGGCGCTACCTCTCATTTTGGCCGATCCCGCGGGAGTGTGCGACCTGATCGATCACTGGTCGGCCGAACCCGCCGAACTCGCCGACGCTCTCGCCGTGCTCAGTTTGATCAGCCTGGCGCCGGGATCGACCGATCTCCGTTCGGCGATCCGCACCTTCGAACATCACGGTCCGATCGCGCTCGCGGCGTTTCGCCTCCGCGGGGTCGAGGGTTTCGCTCTCGTTTCTTTATATGGAGACGTTCTTGAATCACTCGGCGATTCGGCGCCGCTCGACGACGCTCTCGTTCTCCTGCGGGTGAATTCGGATGATGTGGATGAAATGCTTCATACAAGCGGTTCCGAAGCCGTCGCGCGGATTTTGGGACGCGTCCTCTCGGCGGGGCTCGTCGCCGAGGTCGGCGGGTCGGCGCATGCGCTGCGGCTGACGGTCGAATACGGAGCGACGGGTGAACGCGCGCTCATATCCGCCGGCGCCGACGCCGCGGACGTCGTTTATCAAGATTTCGCCGACCCGACGCTCCGCAAGCAGGCCGTCGCGGCGCTCGCGGAACACGGCGCCGAGGCGCTCGCGATCCTTGATAAATACGCCGCCGACCCCGATTTTCGTGAGATCCTCCGCGGCTACGGCCCGCTCGTGATTCCGCCGATCGCGCGCTCCGATCCCGCCCCCGAAACGCTCGCGTTTCTTCGCGCCAAGCCGAACCGCTCGTTCGGCGAATCGCTCGCCCAGGCGGCGCTCGCAATCGGCGGCGAAAACGGTCAGGCGACGATCCGAACGATCAAAGCCGACGGTATCGATCGCGTCGCCGAACTCGAAAAATCGGATGTTCAATTCCAAGAGTTCTTGCCTCTTTATGATCTGATACATCTCGCCGCGGTGACGGCGCGGGGGAACGCTCCGACGACGGGCGAGGTTTCGTGGGCGCTCGTCGACGCGGGTTTCGTGATCGCCGACGTCCTCAGTTTGGCGACGATTCAACCCGAGGGGGTGGTTGCGGCCGAGGCGGCGCGTACCGAGCTTAAGGCCGCGGCGCGAGAGGCGACCAAGGCGATCGGCAAAGACGCGATCGAGGCCTCAATGAAAAACGCGATCGACGAATCCGCGCAAATCGCGGGCAAGTCGTTCGTCCGTCAAGGCGCCGAGGCGTCGACGGAACGGATCGCCAAATGGTGGAGCGTCCGATCCGCTGGAGGCGTTTATAAGCTGCTACATCGGCTTCCCGAGGCGATCGGCAAAATGGGGCTCGACGACGCCGTCAAAATGGGAGAGCCCCTCTGCCGAAAAGCGGGGCTGCGATTAACAGCGTGGACGCCGATCCGAGTGTTCGTCGCGGGGGTGGAAAGCTCGCGGGCGATCCCCGTCCGCCGCGGCCTCAAATACGTCTCGGCGCAGTGCGTTCAGGCGTCGGTCGGGTTGATCGGATTCAAGAAGATGGAGGAATATCTCGCATCGCGCCGCGCCGATTCACGCGGCCCCTAAGGCGATGAGATCGCACCGTGACGCCACGCCGCTCGAGTCTGATCACGGCGAAAAGTG
>JAKBCQ010000540.1 GCA_021807585.1 Planctomycetota bacterium
GGGGAAGAATAAAACCGCGCCTCCCTGGCCTTCCCCGCCGACGCCGCCGTTCACGTGATTGCCCACGAACGAGGTATCGCTCAACGTCAGCGTACAACCTTCGGCGAACATCGCCCCTCCCTGGCCTTCCCCGCCGCCGGTTCCCGAATTGTCGGTGAAACTCGTGTTGGTAATCGTCGCAACCGCGCTGAACTCGACATCGACCGCGCCGGCATCGCCGAATGTGAAGCCCGTCGCGCCAATCGCTTGATTATCTGAAAATGTGCTGTTCGCAATTGTGAGTGTCGAGTCGTACAACTGACTTGGCCCGAAACCGAAGCTCATGATCGCTCCGCCGTAGCTGCCGTCGTAATAGCTCGAACTGCCGCCTCCCGTCGCCTCGTTCCCAGTGAACGTGCAATGAGAGATGGTCGCTGCGCCCAGGTTCAGAAGCGCGCCGCCGAAAGCGTCGTTCCCCGGGCTCGCCGCCGCGACGTTGCCGGTCAGCACGCTGTGCGTGAGGGTGAGGCTCGCGCCGACCTCATTGTCGATCCCGCCGCCAACGGCTGCGTTGGGAGTGGTCGAGCTTCCACTGCCGCCGACCGCGGTGTTGTCGGACAACGTGCAGTGATCAACCGTCAATGTACCAAAGTTGTCGATCCCGCCCCCCTGAACGGCGCTTCCGTCGGCGATCGTCACCTTGTCGATCGTCGCGACCACGCCCGAGTCGACCACGAAAACCCCCTCGGTCCCGCCGCCGCTGATCGTCAGCTTGTCGGCGCCGAGTCCGTCAATCGTCAGATTAACTCCGAGCGCAAGCGGGCCCGAGGTGAGCGTGATCGTGTCGCCTTTGAGCGTGGAGGAAAAGTTGATCACGTCCCCCGCGGCCGCGACGGCGATCTCGCCGCGGAGCGATCCGGGGCCGCTATCATTGTTATTCATAACAGTCAATGTGCTGAGCAAAGAGCGATCCTCGAGGCGATCAACCCGAGGCGAAAATCGCCTGCGGAGCGGCGACGCGCCGGGTCGAGACCTCCTCAACCCGAATCGAGCCCGGGAACGGCTTAAATTCGAAGGATACTTATATTGCGACATGGTGAAAATCTCCTGGTGCGAATGGAAATCGAAGAGCGAAACTTCAGAGCCGTACTCGGCGCCGATTCGACCTGCACGACGGATCGAAAAACGTCTGTCGTCCTCGCTCGACCCAGACTTGGCGATCAAGAGTTTCTTGCACCTCGGATATCATGTCAATATGGATTTCAACAATCAGAGAATATGGCTTATCTATTCGCCGTGCCGGCTTATGTAAACACAACAAGTGCGGTGATCAAGGTCATGACCGCGTATCGTTTGGCGTCGATGAATCAACGGTTTTGGGAACCATATCTTTAAGATTAAGTTGATCAGGGAACGATCGTCGCGTCGAGCCGATCGGCGTTAAGATCGCCAAGTACGTCGTCGTTTCGATCGAACGATCGAGACCGGATCGATTTGACTGATCAATAAACGAATTGTTTTTGATGTGTTTGAGCACTAATCGGCGATTGATCCGTTTGAACTTGCTTACAGAAACACGCTCCGATCGAGCGCGCGGTAGCCGACCGCCTCGGCGACGTGCTGCGGCTGGATCTGCTCGACTCCGTCGAGATCGGCCATCGTCCGAGCCACCCGCAAAACTTTGTCGTGCGCCCGCGCCGAAAGACCAAGCTCCTCCATCGCCGCCTTGAGAATCATCGCCGAATCGGGACCGAGCGTGCAAAATTTGCGAATCTGACGCGGAGTCATCCGCCCGTTCACCCCCGGACCCTTCGCGCCGAACCGCGACGCCTGCCGCGCTCGAGCACGCAACACCTCGCCCCGAAATTCCGCCGACGTCGGCCCGGGAGGCGCCTCGGCAAGCTGCGTAAACGGCACCGCAGGAACCTCGACGTGAAGATCGATCCGATCGAGCAACGGTCCCGATATCTTGCTCAAATATCGATCAATCTGCGGCGACGTACATGTGCATGAATGACGAGGATCGGACCGATAGCCGCACGGACACGGATTCATCGCCGCCACCAGCACAAAATCGGCGGGAAAGTTCGTGCTCCGAAGCGCCCTGCTGATCGTCACGTTCCCCTCCTCGAGCGGCTGACGCAACACCTCGAGCGTCCGCCGATTGAACTCGGGAAGCTCGTCAAGGAACAAGACCCCCTTGTGCGCCAGGCTGATCTCCCCGGGCTGGGGTATGCTTCCGCCCCCCACCAACCCCGCGTCGCTCACCGAATGATGCGGCGACCGAAACGGCCGAACCGCCAACAACGGCAACCCCGGCTTCAATAAACCCATCGCGCTATAAATGCGCGTGGTTTCCAGGCTCTCGCTCGAGGTCATCGGCGGCATGATCGTCGGCAGACGCTTGGCAAGCAGCGTTTTGCCCGTCCCCGGAGGCCCGATCATCAGCACATTGTGACCTCCCGCCGCGGCGATCACGAGCGCGCGTTTGGCGTAATCTTGGCCTTTCACATCGACAAAATCTTCTTCATAATGCGCCAGTTTCTGAAACACTTCATCGAGATCAACCGATGTCGGTTCAATATCGAGCCGACCTGTGAGGAAGCCGACCGCCTCGGCGAGACTGCCGATCGGAATCACCGGAATCCCCTCGACGACCGCCGCCTCCTGCGCATTCGCCGACGGAACGAGCAGCCCCGAAAGACCCTGCCGCGCCGATTCCAGCGCCATCGCGAGCGCGCCTTTGATCGGCCTCGTCGATCCTTCAAGCGCCAATTCTCCCACCACCGCGTAAGCGCCGGGACGATCGAACTCGATCTGGCCGCTCCCCAGCAAAAGCCCGAGCGCGATCGGTAAATCAAGGCATCCCGCTTCCTTACGCATGTCGGCGGGAGCGAGGTTGATCACGCAACGATCAAACGGTCGATGATATCCCGAATTGACGATCGCTCGTTCAACGCGGTGCGTGCTCTCTTTCACCGCGGCCTCGGCGAGTCCGACGAGGATCGTCTTGGACATCGCCGCCGACGACACGTCGACCTCGACTTCGACCGTCGCCGCGTCGATGCCGATCAAGGAAAACGAGAGTAATTTCGCGAGCATGAGGAAAACCGCCGTCGTCGCTTGGCGTTGAAAGTTGGGACGAGGATCGACCGTCGACATAGCTTACCACGACCGATCGTGTCGAATCACCCGCCGAGCGGTCCCGATTTCCGAAAATCGACACGGAAGGCTCGGTTACGAAGGACGACTTATCAGGGAGATCGTGCTCGCCGGCGTCTTCGAAGCGGGCTACGCGAAATGGGCGGAGAATCGGGCGCGGCGCCGCGCCGAGCGTCGATCCCAATCGGCGACGACCATGAACGCCGAATCTCGGAGAACGCGGTTTGAGAATCGTAAATATATAATTCACACGTCGTTATTCATTTGGAAATCGGACGCGATCGAGCTTCTCGCCTGAGAATCGATAATCAAGCCGATCTGATCATTATAACATTCTTTTAGATGAGCAATTATTCGTATGGAGCAGAGTCTTCGTCTGTAACTTCTACGCGCCTGCGTTCATCTTTGAGCCGGCGGATGTTGGATTATACTAGGCTTCGTCGGAAAACTCAATTGGGGGCTAAATTTAGATAT
>JAKBCQ010000541.1 GCA_021807585.1 Planctomycetota bacterium
GTTCCCCGAATCGATCGCCGCGGATTTCACGACAAGGTCGAACGCGCATTTGGTCGCGTCGGCGGGGTCGATCGTGAAACTCCCCGAAAAATCGTTGAACCTGCCGTAAGCATAACTTGCGCTCATGTGTTTAACACGATAGAGAACCGACGAATGGACCGCGTCGACCTGGAAGGTTTCGGCCGCCCGAACCGCTTGTGTTTCCGCCGCGACGCCGAATGTCGTAACCGCGATCGCGCAGACCCATGCGAATGATTTCCCGCATTTCATGATCGATCCCTTTCGGTATTTCCAACCGCTCACCGAACGACGCTCGCCGCCTCTTTGGCGACGAAAACTCGAAAAGATTAGGGGTGAGCTTAGCCCGCCGAGGGACGCGATTCAACAGGCGATCGATCGAGGGATCTTGAAATCGCTTGTCGGAAATTCGAAAATGAAAGATGTGCTAGGCTTGAGTGACATCCGTTCGCAGAATCAAGAGGAGAGGACGACAATGCGACGTCAGGTTCGACCGCTCATTTTCATGGCTCTCGCGGCGTTGACACCGGTCCTGGCCACCGCTCGGACCGCCCGGGCTCAAGGCTTCTATTCGACGATGCCGATCCAGTTCGGCGGCTACGGCGGCTACAACTGGTACACATACGGCAATTACGGGGGAATCAACCCGTATCAAGCCTTCCCTGGGCTTTACAACCGGAATTATTACTTCCAATCGCCCCTGTATTACTCGCCGATCATGTCGACGAGTTTCACCGATTACACTTCGCCGACGGGAGGGATGCAAATCGCCGATCCGGTTGTGATCGTCGGCGCCAAGCCGAAAGGCATTCGCCGCATCGGCAGGGCTCTCACTCCAGGCAAGCGAGTGAAAACGGTGATCATTCGCGGCCAATACTAATCCACGTTCGGCAAGAACCGCAAAGCACCCCGAACGCCCGCGAGCGAAGAATCGTGAGCCGATCGAGCGTCGTCAAGCTTCGCAAACGCGACTCGAATCGAATCGATCGAGCCGCGCTCGTTCTTTCCCCACCTGTCGTCGAATCGAAACCCGCGTCGCGCCGATCCCCAATGCGACCGCGCTTGAAGCGGCGAAAGCCACCGAATCGTTATATGATTAATTACAATGTGATCTTTTGTATATTGGATGTTCGGGCCGGCCTGTGGCGGATAGAATTGGTTGAGATCTCGTACGATCGGCTCTCGGCGCCTGTTCAAGACGCGAAACGACGTCTTTGAAGCGGCGGTCGGTGATCGGGAGACGAGCGAAGGGACCGACCGAAGTGCGAAGCGGAGCACTTTCGGAGGTCGGTCGAGTTCCAAACGCGGGAGCTGCGCCGATGGGCGAATCGGAATCTCGGCGGGCGAAAACGCTTGGTCACGGCGCGTGTCGTCATCATCATCCTCGCTTGGAAGCGGGAAGCGAGCGCAAACTCGCCTGGGCGATCGCGCTGACGACCGCGTTCGTCTTCGTCGAGGGCGCCGCGGGATACTGGTCAAAAAGTCTCGCGTTGTTATCAGACGCCGTTCATAATTTATCAGACGCACTTGCGCTTATGTTTTCATGGTATGCCGTTCACGCGGCTCGACGGCCGTCGAATTCAAGGCGGACGTACGGCTATCACCGCATCGGCATTCTCACCGCGCTCGCGAACGCGATCACGCTCGTTGTTTTGGCGGTTTGGATCGCGTGGGAGGCGGTCGAGCGGATCAAATCCCCCGCGCCTCCCGTCGGCTGGACGATGATCGTCGTCGCCGCGGCCGCGATCTTCATCAACGGATTGATCAGTTTTTGGCTCCATTCAGACGCGCGTCATGATCTCAACATCCGCGGAGCGTATCTTCATATGTTGGGAGACGCTTTGACCGCGTCCGCGGTCGTCGTCGCGGGGTTGATCGTCGTGTTCACGCGATCGACCCTCGCCGATCCGATCGTCTCGCTGATCATCGCGATCGTCATTCTTTGGAGCTCATGGGGGTTGCTCATCGATTCGACCGATGTCCTCCTCGAAAGCACCCCGAAAGGTCTCGATATGAACGGGCTCGAACGGTCGCTCGCCGAGTTCCCCGAGGTCGTCGGCGTGCACGACCTTCACGTTTGGACGATCGCGTCCGAGATGATCGCGTGCAGTTGCCATCTCGTCGTCGACGATCAACAAGTCAGCGGCGGTCAGCGCATTCAGCGCGCCGTCGCCGAGATGCTTCGCGACCGTTTCGGCATCTGCCACGCCACCCTCCAGATCGAGACCGATTGCTGTGAAACCGATTCGATCTTCTGCAAATTACGCAAAAACCCGTTACAAACCGATTCCCATACGCATTAAATCCGTTGAATTCACAGATCAATCGTCATGTGAAACTCACGCCGACGGTTCTTATACCTTGTGGAACGCTCGCGCAACCGCCTGGCCGTAATTGGCGAAGCCTTGACCGTAGCTTTGGATGCTGTGCGATTGACTGAGCGAATTGAACGCGTGGCCCACCTGCGCAACCGAAGCCGATTTGCTATACCGCTCGATCTTCGCCGTATCACCGGCGAGCGCATCGCGGAGAAACGAAATCCCGACATCCCACGTCTTGGGCGAAAACGCGAGATCCAGATAATTCAACGCCACGCTCTTCGTTTCTTTCGAGGTCACGCCGCGATAACCCTGCACGAGCGTATTCCAGCCGTATTTGAAAAACCTCGACGTCTCGGTCGGAGTCGAAGCGTGCACGCCGAGCACAACCCCGTGCCAATCGCGCACCGTGATCGGTTTGCCTTTGTCGGTCCAGCCCCGCCAAATGATCATTCCGCGCGGAGTCACATTGAGCGTGCTGCCAGGTTGAGCGGGCATCCACGCCGATTCCGACGGCGTTAAAATGATCGGCGCAACCGTAACGCCACGAGGCAGATGAGGCGACCCAGCGTGCGCCGAAGAAACGCTTAGCAGCGAACGCGCTTCCAATCCCTCAACACGCAACCGAGAACCACGCTCGCGACGCGGCGACGCCGACACCATCTTCTTCAGCCACATCGGGAACATCCTTGTTCGAAACCAACGACGCGCGGAACCGCGACGGAAATGCCGCCCCTACATACGATACAATCGGCATTTCCACAACCCCGAGATGAGCCGAATCGAGATCCTAAACCACGAGTTCCGGGTCGTCGAGACATCGAATCGATCACATTACCCCAATCAAATGACACCAATCGAAAACGCTCATTTTTCGCCACAATTGACGAACTTCTTCGAGGACGATCGAAAAACGACAAGAACCTCGCGGCAATCAATCCAGCATTCCGCATCGTGGAACCAACCCCTGGATCGGCGGAACGATCCGCTTATGAACATCGCTTTGATCCACAAATGGAACGCGTTTTTCTCGAGGGTGCAGTTCGATTTAAAAGTGTGATGTTCTTCTTATTTTCATGTCTCGGCTCGGGGTGATCGATAACGACACGATCGCCGGCGACGAAGGCGGCGCTCGACCACCCCGATCCGATTCCGAAACCGAATTGTCAAAGAGCGTCCCGGCCCGATCTCACGGTCGCCCGGGCTCGTTGCATTGTTGATGACGATTTCACATCAAGCGAACTTTATGGACATCGACCGATCGAGAAATC
>JAKBCQ010000542.1 GCA_021807585.1 Planctomycetota bacterium
TCGCGTGCCTCATGGAACGCGCCTGTCGGAAAACCGACGAGGCGTGAGAGTGCGTGGATTTTGTGAGCGTGGATTGTTCCGCGCAGTCGATTCGTAGTTTTTGAGAGGCTTCTAGCCGATGCGACGAGTGGCGGTCGGTTTGTTGGGTTTGGGGACGGTCGGCGGAGGCGTCGCTCGGCTCTTATTGGGCGAGGCCGATCGGATTGCGAGGCGTGCGGGCAAACGGATCGAACTCAAAGGGGTCCTTGTTCGCGATCGCGCCAAACCGCGAAGCGTCGAGGGGGTGAGCGATCTCCTCACAACCGATCCACACCGGTTGATCGACGATCCGTCGATTGAGGTGATCATCGAGACGATCGGCGGGACCGATCGCGCCCTCGAGTGGATCCTCGCCGCTCTCTCCGCGGGGAAACACGTCGTCACCGCGAACAAGGCGGTTCTCGCCGAACACGGCGGGCTCATCTTCAACGAGGCTCGGCGGTTCGGCCGCGCCGTCGCGTTTGAAGGCGCGGTCGGCGGCGGGATTCCGATCATCCAGGCGCTCGGAGTCGCGCTCGCCGCCAACGAGATCCGCTCGATCTCGGCAATTCTCAATGGAACATGTAATTTTATCTTAACATCCATGGATCAGGGAGGTCTTACGTATTCCTCGGCTCTCGCCGAGGCGCAGGCTCGCGGTTACGCCGAGTCCGACCCGACGCTCGACGTCGACGGAACCGACACGGCGCACAAGTTGGCGATTTTGGCTCAATTAGCCTTCGGCGTGAACGTGACGATCGATCAGATTCCGCGTGGCGGGATCGATCGATTGCAGGCCGCGGATGTCAGATACGCCGCCGAGCTCGGCTATACGGTCAAACTGTTGGCGTTGGCTCGGCTTTCCGCCGCGGGGCTCACGTTGCGGGTGGCGCCGACGCTGGTTCGTCGCGGAACCCCGCTCGCCGAGGTTGGCGGAGCCTTCAACGCGATCCGAGTTTTCGGCGACGCGGTCGGTGAAACGCTGTTTTACGGCCGAGGCGCGGGGATGCTGCCGACCGCATCGGCGGTCGTCGGCGATCTGATCGACGTGGTCGTCGGTCGCGCCGAGTTAACCTCCAATATTCTTAACTTATGGTCAAGCGACCGAGGCGTTCCGGCGCTTCGGCCGGCGCGCCCCGACGAGGTGCGGAGCCGGTATTACTTACGGTTCACGATCGTCGACCGTCCCGGCGTGCTCGCGAGACTCGCCCACGTATTGGGTGATCATGCGATCAGTATCGCTAGTGTGATTCAGCACGATCCGGGAGAGAACGACGGACCCGGATCGCCCGTTCCGCTCGTCATCATGACGCATCAGGCGACCGAGGCCGGCGTCGTCGCCGCGCTTGATCATATCGATACGCTTGATGTCGTTTATGCGCCGAGCGTTCGGCTCGGCGTCGAGGAATAAACGGATTCGAATCCACGCGGACCCCGAATCCGTTTGAAGGATCATGAATCGTTATTTGGGTTCGATCGATTCGTGATCGTTCGTCTTCGTCGACGTGTGACGAGATTCGATCGTTCGCGAGCCCGAATTGGACGTCTCTTCGTCGTCGTCATCGTCCAATCGTAGTCGATTGAGCCCGTGTGACGCATCGGCGTTGTTCTCGACGCGCGGCGACGCCGCGCAGGTGTTCGCCATTCAAGTCGGCACGCCCATTCGAGGCAACACCCATTTTGACACCACGAACCAGAGCGTCATGGCGCCGAAAAGAACCAAAGCTTCCTTCATCCCAAAATCCTCCGTCGACTGTCGAAACGTCCCCAACCTATACATTTTAGCATATGGCTTTGATTCGTCAAGGGGGGCGACGAGCGAGTTCGCATCGGAGATCGCCTTATCGCGTGGGGGAGGCGACCGCCGCCCCGCGGATCGAAATCCAGCTAAAGCGACGGAGTACTTGGATGAGCCAGTTAATGAATAAATGGTTATATATATTAATACAAAGATTATGTTGTCCGTTTCCGGTGACAATACCGCGTCGATACGGCTCGTCTGGATGATCGCGTACCCGAAAGAAGTTTCACCGTCACGAACGCATCGATTAGGAGCGGAATGATCGGCTCGATCCTTCGATCAGATCCCTGATCTCAGAAAGCTTTTATAGATTTGATGATATTTAGGAACGATGAAGTTCAGGATGCGATTGTGGGCGATCTCCTCGGGTTGGAATATTTGACGCCGTCGAGACGGTATCGGATCCGCGCGCGGAGGATTACGTCGAAGTTGTTTGGTGTAATATGATTTCCCCCGAAGTCCCGTTGTCGGCGTAGTAATGTCCCGTCGCATGCCATAATCCGTCCCGTTTGATGAAATCCAAACAGCACGCTCCGCGGATCATCTTGATCCCCTTGAACGCACGACCAGCTTGCTCATATCGTCGCTCATAAGAATAGGTGTATTGAATTCTAATCTTGGAATCATCGAAGGAACTCTCGATAAACGCCATATCGCTGTGAGAACTCGATCGAACGATCCGATCAAGATCGGGAAACTCAAAGGAAACGCCGATATTCTCCCACGTTTGGTGAATTCGAACTTTAACGTCGTCCTTCCCTTCCTCGATCTTTTTTCCATGCTCGTCGAGCTCGAATCGGGTCGAAGTTCCCTCGTACGACCCGTCGATATCGGGAGGACGACTCGATTTGGCGCACAAATAGATCAAATTGCTGAGTTTAGATTTCCAGATATGTTTGTCAAACAAAAATAATAATATCGAATAGATCGCGAGAGGAGCCGTTCCCGTATATAATGGTACGAAGTAATCGGACTGAGAGAACGTCCAACGAAAAATGGTCGCGACAAGGCGGATTAGCGCGTAACAGACGGCTGATATCATGCCCGAGACGATTGCAAGGAAGAAGTAGACCCCGGCTCGAGATCTAGGTCTGTCGGAATGAACCGAGTAATCATGACCGTGGAACACACTCGATCTCCTCTCTTCAGATTCCAGTGAGTCTTGATGTTGAATTATCGTCAATCCCGGCGACGAGCGGAAGCCCCCATCGTCAATCGAATGCCGCGTCACAATGATAATTCCGACCTCCAACAACGGGAGTTCGGGTCGATAAATCGATCTTATGGTTACCATTATGAGCAATATGTATTAATATTATATAATGTATGGAATCACGAGGATCATCGGATTGATCGAGCGGAACGAGAGATCGAGTCGATCAAGCCGCGTCTATTTCTACAAAGCGGATCAGCCTGGATTCACTCGATATCGAAGCCGACGACGGCGCCCTGGATCATCGGTATGTCCTTATCATACAATCGGAAGGCGATCGGCCGAAGTAGATACCGGAGGGCGCGGTCGGATCGCGTCCGCTCAATAGGATCATCCCCATGAGAATCGATTATGTTCCTCTTCTTGAGCGGCAACGCGAGGTTTACCGCGTTCCATTTGGCGCCGCGCGGTTCCGTGAATACCTTCGCTCGATGCTCAATGAAACGGGAGACGACGTCGACTCGCCTCCGATGGTGTTAATGAATCCAATGGGTCGCGAACATGTTCCATTCATGCTCGATCAGTATATCCAATTGGAAGCCGATCGCATCGCCGCGCAAGCCGTCGAGGAAGCC
>JAKBCQ010000543.1 GCA_021807585.1 Planctomycetota bacterium
ATCGTCGAGCGACCGACCGAGGGGTCGGGTTCGAAGAATTCGCCCGCGGTAGCGAAACCGCGTCGAGACGGGTCGGCCGCCGGCGGCGTGCGATGAATCATGGATCGGGAGGATATTGATGGGACGCAAACCGACCCCCTCCCAAAAACGAGCTCGACGAGCGAGGAAACGGAAATATCAAACGATTATGCTTCATGGTAAGCAGGTACGAGTCAAGCGACCCGTGCCGATCGACGGGATGACCGTGGACGAATTTATCGACCGGATCGCCGATCCGATCTGGTTGCATCAGCAGGAGTTATGGCATTTGATGAAGCCGTACGGAGATTGTTCCGATGGAGGGGATAACGATAGCGGCGAAGTCGACCCGATCCAAGAGATGGATTTCGACGAACTCGAGCGTGGTTTTCCGATTGATCGCGAGAACGAACGGGACGATGTGGATTCGATTAAAGATAAGTAAATCAATGATTGTAAGCGCGAATCGACGATTGATCGCGATTGGATCGACGACCAGAACGAGGAGATCCCTTATTCATCCATCGAATACGATGGATGAATTAACAACGGATTTCATGATTCAAAATGCTTACAATAATTAATTTATTGCGACATGTGATGTTCGACGATTAACCTTTCATCGAGGTCGACCAGCCGTTTTATGGTCTCCACGCCGTTCCACGACCGAAAAAGGAATTGGGATTGAATCCAACCCATATCGTCCGACGATATCGATTGATAGGCTGTGAGCGTGCGGAGTTTGTGATGATGCGCGAATGATCGTAAGGGAATCGGCGAAGATTTCGAATCAAACCTGGGATGACGATGCAACCGAAACACTTGAAACCGCTCTTGCTATCGTGCGGATATCGGCCCGATTTGATTCGCTCCGATTTCCCTTCTGGAGACGACTATCGGGTTCCACTTGTCGGTTTCGCCACATCTCCGATGGATTCTCGGTCGGCGTGCGTGGCGGTCGCAATGACGAACGGCGATCCTCGCACCTCGGTTGAAAGATGCAAGCCGCTGGGAGCGCCCATCGTTTTCCATATCTTCCAAGAAACCCTTCAGTGGTGGAAACAGGGAGTTTCGTCGGCTGAGTTAATGGAATCGATCACATCCGATCAGGTCGATGTTTTCTTCCAAACACGTAAGGAGGATTTTTCGCCTGAGGCTATTTATCGAGCCAAGACTTTGGGGCGTGTGCGAGACGAGTATCAACAATCGTTCGTCGACATGGGACTGATGCCCTTGGTCGAGCGGCAAGTAGGAGAAGCGGTGAGCGCTCTGATCGAGCGCGTCGTCAACCGACTCAAAAGTCGACTCGGATGGAAGGACATAACGGAAGAACAGGGTCATTGGCTGCTACGATCGGTTTTCCAGCTCGTCGCGGCTAAAATTCTGAGAGATAAGTATTTGCCTTTGTTTAAGGACATCGATCTCGAAGATATTGATAACGTATTCTTGACCGTAAAAAATCATTATGGAACGAATGCGTTCCAGGTCGGTTCAAAAGCCGAATCGGCGGCGCTGGTGGAAGCGGCGCGATCGATCAACGCCTTCAGCGATCTGTCGCTCGTTACTCCGGAATCAATCGGATACGTATATGAAAATACATTGATATCTAATGAGACGCGTGTTTCTCTTAGCGTTCACAGCACTCCTCCGTTTCTCGTCGATTATATCGTCGGTAATCTCGCGGAATGGATTGAGGAGATTCCCGAGAAGGATAGGCGCGTCTTTGAGCCGGCGTGTGGCCACGCGGCGTTCCTCGTCTCGGCGATGCGATTGTTCACAGAGCTTCTAGCGGCCGAAAAAGCGATTCCGAGCCGACGCAAGGCGTATCTTCGTGATCGCCTCCACGGGACCGAGGTCGATCCTTTCGCTCTCGAACTTGCCCGGCTATCGCTGACCCTCGCCGATATCCCCAATCCCGACGGATGGGATTTGATACGCGAAGATATGTTTTTAAGCGACAGGCTTTCGGATCGAACGCGGGATACGACGATCTTGTTGGCCAATCCTCCGTTTGAAAAATTCTCAGATGCCGAGTTTTTCGCTTATTCCAAAGAGGATGGACGGACCCTCCGCAACAAAGCTGCTGAAACTCTTCGAAGAACTTTGCCGGCTCTGAAACCCGGAAGCGTGTTCGGGGTCGTCGTCCCTCAATCGATTTTGCATGGAAAGATAACCGACTCGGTACGGCGATATCTCGTTGAGAACTTTGAACTTCGAGAAATATCTCTTCTCCCGGATAAGGTGTTCACTATCTCGGGTTCGGAATCGGCGATTCTGATCGGTAGGAGATTTCACGAAAACAAAAGTCGAGCGACCAAGCTTCGGTATCGTCGGATAAGAGAAGGTGAGTTAGCCGAATTTCGTCAAACGTACGACACTCCCAATTCGCGTGTCATTGATCAATCGCGTTTCAACGACCAAGATCATTGGGATTTACGAGTTCCCGATCTCGAAGAGGTTTGGCTATCGCTTGATGGGCGTCCCAAAGCGGGCGATGTCGCTGATTTCGCGAAAGGATTGATTTACCATGGTAAACATTTACCGGAGGGATCTTCGACCCACTCCGACATCCATTTTACCGGCGCTTATCAGGGTTATATTCGAATTGAGAAACATCTCGATATCCATCAACTTCCAAAATTGTATTGGATGAGCCTTGATAAGGAATCGATACAAAGTGGAGGACCTGGAGCTTCCATTGGATGTCCTCAAGTCTTGATGAATTACGCTCGTGTTTCACGCGGTCCATGGCGTTTAAAAGCCTGGATCGATACGATCGGGAGGCCGGTTACGAGTCGATTCATCACGGTGAGGCCGAAATCTATCGCATTGGAGGTTCTTTGGGCGTTACTCAATTCTCCGATAGCGAACGCCTACGCATATTGCCATTCAGGGAAACGAGACAACCTCGTCGGCGATATGCGACGAATTCCCATGCCCGATGGGAATGAGTTCGATGAAATCGAGATCGCCGCACGTGATTACTTGAAAGCGGCGAACGAAGAATCTCGGTCTAATCAACTCCCAAAGCTCATGCGAAGACTCGACGCCGCGGTGATTCGAAGCTATGAAATGAGTATCGATGTCGAGCGGCGATTGCTCTCACTTTTTACCGGTTGGAGACGTGTTGGAGTACCTTTTCAGCAGAACAGGTTCTTTCCCGAAGATTTCAACTTTCCAGTTCGATATTCCGATTTCGTCGCATATGAATCGGATTGGTCCACGACGAATCGAAGTAGAGGCGAGCTGATCGATAAGGAAATCAGCTCATCGCTATCTGATGAAGAGGCGATCGAACTCGCCGGACTCGAAGCGTACGCGGACTATTATCTCGAACATGATTCGCCGAGGCCGACGCACGTTCTTGACGAATTGGAACGACGACTCTTCGGTGCGACTTATCATGAAACGAAGGATCTCTGATGTTCGGATTTGAATATCCAAATCATCCACATACGAGAAGACACGGTCCCGAAGGTTACAAGGATCACGAGAGCTATCGCGATTGGCTCCGAGACGAATTCCTATTCCGGTGCGTTTATTGTTTGCATCGTGAAAAATGGTATGGTCGTCCAACAACTTTTCACA
>JAKBCQ010000544.1 GCA_021807585.1 Planctomycetota bacterium
TATCAACGCGAATATCGACGACGACACGGCGAGCATGCTGTCGATGGAGTTCGGCATTGAGGTGAACATCGCGCGGCCGCGAACCGCCGAGGACGACATGTTGGATCGCCTGGCGGCGCGGGGGGACGAACCGGCGAACTTGATCGCGCGGCCTCCGGTCGTGACGATTCTCGGTCACGTCGATCACGGCAAAACGTCGTTGCTCGATCGGATTCGCCAATCGAACGTCGCGAAGAGCGAAAGCGGCGGGATCACTCAGCACATCGGCGCGTATCAGGTCGAGTATCAAGGGAAGAAGATCACGTTCGTCGACACGCCCGGCCACGAGGCGTTCACCGCGATGCGAGCCCGCGGCGCCAATGTGACCGATATCGTCGTGCTGGTTGTCGCGGCCGACGACGGCGTGATGCCGCAAACGGTCGAGGCGATCGCGCACGCCAAGGCGGCGGGCGTTCCAATCGTCGTGGCGCTCAATAAAATCGATCTTCCCGGCGTCAATCTCAACAAAATTTACGGCGAGCTTTCGCAGCAGGATCTGGTTCCCCAGGAGTACGGAGGCGAGACCGAAGTCGTCAAGACATCGGCGCTCACGGGTCTGGGAATTCCCGAGTTGCTCGAGACGCTGGGAATTATCGCCGATCTCCGTGAGCTCAAAGCCGATCCATCGCGGACCGCGAGCGGAACGTGTTTGGAGGCTTCGCTTTCGGAAGGGCGCGGCGTGCTCGCGACGGTCCTTGTTCAAGACGGGACTCTCAAGGTGGGAGACGTGCTCGTGTGCGGCGACGGTTACGGTCGCGTTCGCGCACTCTTCGACGATCAGGGGGAAACGATCGTCGAGGCGGGGCCGTCGACCCCCGTCGAAATCTCCGGTCTCGACGAAGTTCCGTCCGCGGGCGAGAAATTCGCCGTCGTTCCCGACATCGCGCGGGCCCGCGAAATCGCCGAGGCGAGGCGCGGCCGAACCCGGGGAGTCAACCTCGGCGAACGTCAGGCGGTCACTCTTGAAAATCTGTTCACAAAGATGACCGAACAGAAGATCAAGAGCTTGAACATTATTCTCAAAGCCGACGTTCAGGGATCGCTCGAGGCGATTATCAAAGAGCTGGAGAAGCTCGAGAATCCCGAGGTTCCGATCCGGATCCTCCACAAGGGGGTGGGGGGAATCACCGAGAGCGACGTCCTGCTCGCGGACGCTTCGCAGGCGATCATCATCGGCTTCCGTTCGGCGCCCGAGGATCGCGCCTCGTCGCTCGCCGACGAAAAGTCGATCGATATTCGTCGATATGATATCATTTATCAGGTGACGAGCGAGATCAAGCAGGCGATCGAGGGGATGCTGGTGCCCGAGATCAAGGAGGTTCACCTGGGTCGCGCGACGGTGCGGCAGGTGTTCAAAATATCCAAAGTGGGCGCGGTCGCGGGTTGTATCGTGGCTTCGGGAACGATCGAGCGCGGCGCCGGGGCTCGCATCATTCGCGAGGGACGCGAGATTTACAAGAGTTCGATCGAGGCGCTCAAACGGTTCAAGGACGACGCCCGCGAGGTTCGCGAGGGGTTCGAGTGCGGCATCAAGATCGTCAATTTCGACGATCTCAAGGTCGGCGACACGATCGAGGCTTACCGTATCGAAAAGGTGCGCCGCACGCTTTGATCCTCGGCGCGGCGCCGCGTGATTTCAACAATTGATGTAAGTGTTTGTTTCCAGTCGGCTGATGACGATCGATCGTCCCCTGAAGGGGGCGAGCGAAGCGGAACCCTGGGATTCGGCTTCGTTTTCGGCGACCGACTTGACCCCCGCCCCGGCCGACGTTAAGGTTTTGCTTCATGACCTCGCACCGCACCCTACGCGTCGCCGAAGCCGTTCGCGAAGTCGTCGCCTCGGCGATTTTATCCGAGGTAAGCGACCCTCGCGTGCAGGGGGTGACGGTTCTTTCCGCGCATGTCTCGGCCGATCTTCGATCAGCCGTTGTTAATGTGTCGGTTATGGGAAATCCTAGTGAACAAAGGCTCGCTCTCAGGGGGCTGAATCACGCCGCGGGCTTTTTGCAGTCGCGGGTGGCGGCCCGGCTCCAGACACGATTCACGCCGATCTTAACGTTTGAACTCGACGACAGCGTGAAAAAATCGATCGCGATGTCGCGGTTGATTGATCAGGCGATCGCCGACGATCAAATCGCCGCGGCCGAACGCTCGAAATCGCGGGCGAGCGACTCCGATCAGTCCCCCGACGACTCGACCGAATCGATCGCCGATCCCGCGGAGCATCCGAATTGATCTCGACAAGATTCACGTATCTTTCGATGTGCTGTTGGATCGAGGCGTATTCCTTATCCGACGACGCCGTTTCGGTCGCGGATCGAAGCTCGAACGATCGTGATGAAATCGAACTCCTCGCCGTTTTATTACCGATATCCTCGCGTTCCCCCGAACCGACTTCCACTTGGTGAAGCACCCATGGCCGCGCCGAATAAGGCACAATTTCTCGCCGACGTTCAAACAATTTTGAAAAAACGGTTCAAGCCCGGCCCCGCCGCGCCGCGGATGACCGTGCTCGAGGCCGTCGTTTTCGCGATCTGCCGCGAGAATTCCACTCGTGAGCAAGCGAATCAGGTTTTATCTCGGTTTAAAGATGGATTTTTTGATTGGAATGAGATCCGCGTTAGTTCCATCGCCGAAATCGAGGAGACGCTCGCGGGTTTGAGCGACACCGAGGAACGCGCGTTTAAAATCCGCCGATTTTTACGTCAATTGTTTCAAAAGACGTACGGATTTTCACTTGAGGCTCTCCAAAAAAAGCCCCTCAAAGAGGCGCTGAAAGCGCTTTCCAATTACGAGGCGTTCGCTTCGGATTATGTCGAGGCGAGCGTCGTGCTACTCGCGCTCGGCGGCCACGCGATTCCGGTCGATAAGACGACGAGGCGCGTGCTCGGCAGGCTCGGTATGATCGATCCTAAAGATGACGATAAAATGCTCCGCGCTCATCTGGAGCGCGCAGTCCCCAAGAACCGCGCGGTCGAATTCATCGATCTGATCGAGGATCTTGGACACGACACATGTATCGAATCCACTCCTCATTGCGATCGATGCGATCTTCGAAAAATCTGCCCGAAAATGGATCCGCCGCCGATCCCCTTCGTCGAACCGAAACCGAAACCAGAAAGCGAACCCGTCGTCGAGGCGAAATCGACTTCCTCAAAAGCTTCGAAGTCCGCAACTTCGAAAAACGGAGTGTCGAAGCCCGCATCCAAATCCAAGTCGAGCGGAGCCAAAGCCGAGGCGAAAGTCGTCGAACCCAAAACGACCGACGCCAAGCAAACCAACAAGCCGTCTTCCGAGCCCAAGCCCCCCGAAGCCAAGCACTCCGAACCAAAGCGCCCGCCCTCGGAAGCCAAACACGCAGAAGCCAAACACGCAGAAGCCAAACATACGGAAGCCAAACACGCAGAAGCCAAACATACGGAAGCCAAACACGCAGAAGCCAAACATACGGAAGCCAAGCACACGGAAGCCAAGCACACGGAAACCAAACATACGGAAGCCAAGCATACGGAAACCAAACATACGGAAGCCAAACATACGGAAGCCAAGCATACGGAAGCCAA
>JAKBCQ010000545.1 GCA_021807585.1 Planctomycetota bacterium
GCGGTTGATCGACGACGTTCCGCTTGACGACGCCGCGGCGCTCCACGCGGGGTCGATTCCCGAGATCTTCAAAACCTCGAACGGCGCGGCGTCTCCCGCGTGATCGGTTTTGAACCAAGCCCGAAGGATCGCGGCGATCGCGGTTCCGTAAATTTCATTCATGCGAGCAGGCGTTGATAAAATCACAAGTCGATTGATCGAATCGTCGTTAACGGGGCTCGAGCTTTGGCCGACAGCGTGAATTATCTCGATCCGAAGGTGTTGGCGAGTCTCGAGGGGCTCGACATCCAGGCGCGTCGGGTCGTCGAGGGATACATCGCGGGGATGCACAAGAGCCCGTTTCAGGGGATTTCGGTCGAATTCGCCGAGCATCGCGAGTACGTCCCCGGCGACGACATCCGCCACGTCGATTGGAAGGCGTGGTCGAAGACCGATAAATGGTATCTTAAGCAATACGAGCAAGAAACGAATTTAATCACGTATATCTTGCTTGATGTAAGCGAGTCGATGACGTACGCTTCGCCGGGATGCGTTTCCAAATTGGAATACGCGCGGATCGTCGCGGCTTCGCTTACTTATATGACGTTGCAGCAGCAAGATTCGGTCGGTCTGGCGACGTTCGACGATCGGGTGCGCGATTTTCTCCGGCCCGCGGGGCAGCCCTCGCAATTACGCGAGGCGATCCACGTGATGGACGTCGCGGCCCCGCGTGAAAAGACGAACATCGAAGCGATCTTTCATGATCTTGCCGAACGATTCAAACGCAAGGGGATCGTGATCATTCTTTCGGATTGTTTCGACGAGACGAGGAACATCCTCGACGGTCTCAAGCATTTGTTGTATCGTCGCCACGACGTGATCGTCTTCCAGATTCTCGATCCCGCCGAGCTCGATTTTCCGTTCCTCGATACGACGCTTTTCAAGGGGCTCGAAGGGCTTCCCGAGATCCTCACCGAACCGAGGGCTCTCCGCGACGCGTACCAGGCCGAGATCGGCTCGTTCATCGCCGACTTGAAAAAGGGGTGCCGCAAGGTCAACATCGATTACGTGCTTTTAAGGACCGACGAACCGCTCGACCGCTCGCTCTCAAGCTATCTCGCTTCCCGTATGCGACGCATGAAGAAATAACTCATCATAAAAGATCGAGAGTTCGCGGCTCCGGCGACGGATCGTGAACGACGCGCGATCGCTCGACGACGAGGCTTATGTTGCAACCTATGAATGTATTTGCGGCTTTTATTGGATTCGGCAATCTCGCGCTCGCGGGGGGGCTCGCCGCGGCGTCGATTCCGATCATCATCCATCTGCTCAATCGCCGCAAGTTTCGCGAGACGACGTGGGCCGCGATGCGGTTCCTCCTGGCCGCGATTCGGAAGAATCAACGTCGGATTAAAATCGAACAATGGCTATTGCTCGCGATCCGCACGCTGATCTTGCTGTTTTTGGCGATCGCGATGCTCAAACCGTTTCTGCAAAGCTCGGGCTCGCTCCCCGTCCTGCCGGGACAACGGACTCATCGGACAATCGTCCTTGACGGCTCGATGAGCATGGCGTTCACCCCCGAGGGGGAATCGTCGCGGTTTGAGCAGGCTAAGTCGCTCTCGGCGAACCTGCTGAGCCACAACGCCAAACGGGGCGATGTGATCAGCATTGTGATCATGGGAGATCCCCCCCGGATCGTGATCCGCGATCCTTCGCCGCACCACGCCGAGGTCCTTAAGGAACTCGCCGAGATCCCCCTCCCCCACGGCGGGACCGACCTCGCCGCGAGCTTTCAGGCGATCGATCGCGTCCTCGCCTCGTCCGACATTCCTCAAAAAGAATTGATCATACTAACCGATTTGCAAACAGCTAGCTGGCGATCGAAGGGGGGTCGGGGCGACGACGCGCTCAAGCGAGCGATCAAAAAATTGGAATCTCATCAACCGAGATCGGTCGTCGTCGATCTCGGTCGATCGGGGGATCAGAACGCCGCGGTCGTCGATCTCAAGCTCGATTCGCCGATCGTCACGGTCGGGGCGCAGGCGTCGATTCGCGGATTGCTCAAGAATTTCGGTCCCGAAGCCGAACGATCCGTCGTCGCGAGGCTGATGATCGACGGCCGCTACGGTCCCGAACAACCCGTCAAGTTGCCCCTCGGAGTCGAGATCCCCGTCGATTTCAACCCCGATTTCTCGTCTCCGGGGGATCATCTGGTCGAACTTCAAATTGATGAAGATGAATTGACGCTTGACGACAAGCGGCGGTTGTCGATCCCGGTGCGTGAATTCCTCCGCGTCCTGCTGGTCGACGGCGATTTCAAGCCCGAGCCGTACAAGGCCGAGACCGATCTCCTTTCGCAGGCGCTCGCCCCCGAGGCCGAATCGACGGGATCTCCCTCGCTGATCCACACCGAGGTCGTCTCCGAATCTCAGATCGCCGGACGTGATCTCGCTCCATATGATTGTGTGATCTTATGTAATGTCGCTCGCTATAGCGAGGCCGAAGCCGCGGCGCTCCGCGAGTATCTCAAGCAAGGAGGAGGGGTCGTCGTTTTCGGCGGCGATCAGGTCGAGCCCTCGAATTACAACCGGTATCTCTTCGCCGACGGCAAGGGAATTCTGCCCGCCGAACTCGGTAAAATCGTCGGCGACGAACGGTCGCGGGATACGACGTTCACATTCAACCCGCTCAATTTCAGGCACCCGATCGTCGAGGCGTTCGCGGGAGCGGGGGACGAGGTCGTCGCGGGGCTTACTCATGTGGCGACTCGCCGATATTTTCAATTGAAGGTTCCTCCCGATTCCGCCGCCAAGGTCGCGCTCGCGTTCAACAACGGCGATCCCGCGATCGTCGAGGGAAGTTGGGGCCGAGGCGTCGTCTACCTGATCGCCACGACCGCCGATCTCGGCTGGACGGGCTGGCCGATCCACCCCAGTTTTCCCCCCGTGATGGAACAAATCGTCTTACGAGCGTCGGCGGGCAAGTTGACCGAACGGAACGTCTCGGTCGGCGGCTCGCTCGATCTCTCCTTCCCGGCGCAGGCGGTCAACGCCCCCGCGACCGTCGTCTTGCCCGACAACCGCTCGGTGAACCTCAAGCTCGCAGCGGGCGCCGACGCGAGTCGGTTCCACTTCGAGCAGACCGACCTTTCGGGGGCGTATCGCGTTCGCGTCGGCGCTCCCGTCGGAATCGACGCGACCTTCGCAGCCAACCCCCCCGCGGTCGAGAGCGATCTCGCCAAGCTCGACCGCGCAGGCCTCGCCGAAACCCTCGGCGGCTGGAATTTCGCGTATTACACCAACCTTCGCGAACTCATCGACAACCCCTCCGCGGTCGGCCGCCGCGGCGAACTCCATCGACCGTTCCTCTACGCTGTGCTTATCCTCTTACTCGTTGAATCGATCGCCGCGTGGAAGTTCGGCCATTACGCCAATCAGGGAATCCCCCGCGCGCCGCGGCGGGCGAAATGATCAAAATCATCAAGTCGATCGATTCAAGAATGTTCGTATGTGCTGAATGAAAGGTTGCGGGAAACAAGATGGATTGGATCTTGCGACGGTTGGCGGATCGTTTGGGGGTCGAACCCGCGCGTTCGGGAGAGGCGATCACGCCGCGGATTC